>DATBSX010000172.1:0-4882 GCA_036559565.1 Steroidobacteraceae bacterium
GAGTGACAGCAGCGTCGCGTTGCCGCCGACTGCCGCCGTGTTGATCGTCACGGTCTGTTCAGTCGCGAACCGCGGCAGGTAATGCGGACCGCCGGCTTTCGGGCCCGTGCCCGAGAGCCCGCAGCCGCCGAAAGGCTGCACGCCCACGACCGCCCCGATCATGTTGCGGTTCACGTAGACGTTGCCGACGCGCGCGCGGGCCGCCACGCGACGCGCGACGCTGTCGATGCGCGTGTGCACCCCGAGCGTGAGCCCGTAGCCGCTGGCATTGATGGCGTCCACGACTTCGTCGACCTTCGAACCCTGGAACCGCACCACGTGCAGTATGGGGCCGAAGACTTCGCGCTCGAGGCGCGGCAGGCCCTCGATCTCGACCGCAAGCGGCGCGAAGTAATGCCCGCGCGCGTGGCCGGCGGGAAGTTTCGCACGGTGATGCCAGGGCGCGCCCGCGACGATTGCCCGCGCGTGCGCCTCGAGGGTCGCGCGCGACTCCTCGTCGATGACGGGACCGACATCGGTCGAAAGCAGCGCCGGGTCGCCGATCGCAAGCGTATCCATGACGCCCGCGAGCAGCTCCATCACGCGCGGCGCAATGTCCTCCTGGACGAACAGAACGCGCAGTGCCGAGCAGCGCTGGCCCGCGGCATTGAAGGCGGAGGTCACGGCGTCGTTGACGACCTGCTCCGGCAGCGCCGAACTGTCTACCACCATCGCGTTCTGGCCACCGGTCTCGGCGATCAGGACCGGGAGCGGCCCGTCGCCCGCGGCGAGCGAGCGGTTGATGAGCCGGGCGGTCTCGGTCGAACCCGTGAAGGCGACGCCGGCGATGCGCGGATCGCCCGTCAACGTCGGGCCGATCCTCGATCCGCGGCCGGGCACGAGATGCAGCACGTCGCCCGGGATGCCGCTGGCGTGCAGCAGGCGCACCATCTCGGCCGCGACGAGCGGCGTCTGCTCCGCCGGCTTCGCGATCACGCTGTTGCCGGCTGCGAGCGCCGCCGTCACCTGGCCGGTGAAGATTGCGAGCGGAAAATTCCAGGGGCTGATGCAGGCGAAGACCCCGCGGCCGCGCAGCGCGAGGCGATTCGATTCACCCGTCGGGCCCGGAAGCAGCCTTGGCTTGCCAAAGTCCTCCTCGGCCCGCGCCGCGTAGTAGCGCAGGAAGTCCACGGCCTCGCGCACCTCGGAAATCGAGTCGGGCACGGTCTTGCCGGCTTCCGCGACGCAGATGGCGACGAATCGGGCCATGTCGCGCTCGAGCCGGTCGGCGGCGTCGCGCAGCATCTGCGCCCGCGCAGCGGCCGGTACGCGATCCCACTCCGGCTGGGCGGCGGCTGCCAGGTCGATCGCCCGCTTCGCCAGCGCGGCGTCCGCGTCGGCCGCCTCGCCGATCACGCGGTCGAGGTCCGCGGGAGAGCGGCAGGCGCGGCGCTCGCCTTCCTCTTCCTGGCCGCCGACGATCGGCCGCGAACGCAGGGCCTTCGCAAGCGCAGCGCGGCAGCCGGCGGCGAGCCTGCGCTGCTCGCCGCCGTCGGGCAGGTTGATGCCGGACGAATTCTTGCGCTCCGCGCCGAACAGATTCTGCGGCGCGGGGATGCGCGGGTGTGGGCCGCTGCCCGCGCGCTCGACGTCTGCGATCGGGTCGCCGACAACTTCTTCGACCGGCAGGGACTCGTCCACGATGCGGTTCACGAAGGACGTGTTGGCGCCGTTCTCGAGCAGGCGCCGCACGAGGTATGGCAGGAGTTCCTCGTGCGACCCTACCGGGGCGTAAACGCGACAAGGGAAAGCGCGGCCCGCCGGGTCGGTCAGCTCGGAATAGAGCTCCTCGCCCATGCCGTGCAGGCGCTGGAATTCGAATGCACGGCCGCGCGACTTCGCGAGGTGGATGATCGAAGCCGTCGTGTGCGCATTGTGGGTCGCGAACTGCGGATAGACGCGCGCGCTGCCCTCGAGCAGGAGTCGCGCGCAAGCCAGGTACGCAATGTCGGTGTTGGCTTTCCGCGTGTACACCGGGTAGCCCGGAAGGCCCCTCTCCTGGGCGCGCTTCACCTCGCTGTCCCAGTAGGCGCCCTTGACGAGCCGCAGGTTGAGCACGCGCCCCGTGGCGTCCGCGCGCCGCTGCAGGTAGCGGATCACGTCCGGCGCGCGCTTTGAATACGCCTGCACGGCGAGCCCAAGCCCGTCCCATCCGGCGAGCGCAGGCGAATTCAGCAGCCCATCGATCAGCTGCAGCGAAATCTCGAGCCGCTCGGCCTCCTCCGCGTCCACAGTGAGCGCGATCCCCGCCGACATTGCGGCGAGCGCAAGCGACTCGAGCCGCGGGCCGAGCTCCGCCCGGACCGCGTCCTTGCGCGCGTATTCATAGCGCGGGTGCAGGGCCGAGAGCTTGACCGAGACGCTCGGCCAGCTCGCGGGCTGGCTGCCCGCGCGCACCGAGTGGCCGACCGCCTCGATCGCGGCGCGATAGGCCTCGAGATAGCGCGCTGCATCCGGCTCGGTCAGCGCGGATTCGCCGAGCATGTCGTAGGTGTGCCGGTAGCGGGCGCCCTCCTCGGAGGCGGCGCGCTCGAGCGCCTCGCCGATGTCGCGGCCCATCACGAACTGGCGGCCCATGATGCGCATCGCATGGCGGAAAGCGGTGCGCACGACCGGTTCGCCGAGGCGCGCGACCAGCCGGCGCAGGAACGACACCGGATCGCGGACCTCGAGCTCGGATTCGCGCACGAGTTTGCCGGTCAGCATCAGGCCCCAGGTGGAGGCATTGACGAACAGCGAATCCGCCTCGCCCAGGTAGTCCGACCACTGCCCGATCGCGATCTTGTCCGCGATCAGCTTGTCCGCCGTTTCCGCGTCCGGGATACGCAGCAGCGCCTCGGCGAGGCACATGAGCACGACGCCCTCCTGCGAGGCGAGTCCGTATTGCTGCAGGAAGGACTCTATGCCGGTCTTGCCCTCGCGCCGGCTGCGCGCGGCGACCACGAGCGAGATCGCGTCGCGGCGGATCGCTTCCCCCTCGGCGTCGGGCAGCCGCGCGAGCGCGAGCAGTTCGGAGACGACGGTTTTTTCGTCCGCGAGATAGCGCGAATTGATCGCCTGGCCTGGCGCGGAATCGAACTCGCCATCGTCGCGGCGCAGGAACCGGAGTGCGGGGGTGTCGCTCATCGGCCGATTTTAGCCGCCCGCGGCCCGGCGCCGCGCGAGGTAGTCGCCGAGGATCCTGCCATGGTCGAAGATGAGCGGCGGCGAATCGGCCGGGTCGGTCACGATGACGGCGGCTGCGTCGTCGCCAGCGACCGGCTCGCCCGAGGCCGTCGCGACGTACACGATCGCCACCGAGTGGCCGCGCGGGTCGCGCGCCGGGTCGGAATAGACGCCCAGGATTTCGCCAAGCTTCACGTCGAGGCCGGTTTCCTCGCGCGCCTCGCGCATTGCCGCATGTTCGACCGTCTCGCCGATATCCACGAAGCCGCCTGGCAGGGCATGGCCTGGTGGCGGATGGCCGCGACGGATCACCACGATGGGCCGACCCGGGCGGTCAACGAGCTCGATGACGAGGTCGACGACGATCGCCGGCGTGCGCGGCCGCGGCATCAGGCGCCTCCCCGCGGCGGCGCCTCGAGGTAGGCGCGGATCAGGCGCCGGCCGAGGTACAGGAGCGGTATGAGTGCGATGGCCATCGCCATCTTGTAGCAGTAATTGACCGTGCCGACGGCGAGGAAGAGCGGAATCGGCCAATGCTGCGGCCCGAGCACGAAGGCGATGTAGAGCACGATGAAACTGTCGACGAGCTGCGAGACCGCGGTCGAGCCGGTTGCGCGCAGCCACACCATTTTCTCACCGGTCGCTTCCCGGATGCGGTGAAACAAGGCGACGTCCACGAGCTGGCCGACGAGGAACGCGGTCACCGAGCCGCCGATCGTCCACAGCCCCTGGCCGAAGATCGTTGCGAAGGCGGCCTGCATGTCCGGGACGCCGCGCTCGGCGCCGACCGTGACCCACCAACCGGCCGGCACCAGCCCGATCGCGAGGTAGGCGAACAGGAAGGCGTAGACGATGAAGCCCACGGCGAGCCAGGAGATGAGCCGCACGCCGCGCACGCCGAAATGCTCGTTGATGACGTCGGTCATGATGAACACGACCGGCCAGAGCATCACGCCGGCGGTGAACGACAGCGAGCCGCTCTGCCCGAACAGGCGCCAGTCGAATGGCTCGATGCCGAGCGTGTCCTCGAGCGCGAAGATCTTGACGCCGACGAACTCGGCGATCAGGGCGTTGGTGATGAAAAGGCCGGCAAGCGCGAGGAACAGGCGCGCCTCGCGAGAGGCGACGATCGCGGCTGCAGGATCCGCCGGCGCCGCGCCGGTCCGGCCGGCAGGTTCCGCTCGACTCATGCGTCCTCCCGGCCGCGATTATACGAGGCGGCGCGCGGACGGCCGGTATAATCCGCCGCTGGCACGGAATCGCATTCCCATGGACCAGGCCCTGCTCGATCGGCTCGACTCACAGACCGCGGAGCTCGCAAGCGCCGGGCTCTTCAAGCGCGAGCGCGTGATTGCCTCGCCGCAGGATCCCGTGATCCGGCTCGAGGACGGGCGCGAAGTCCTGAATTTCTGCGCCAACAATTACCTCGGCCTCGCCCACCACCCCGCGCTCGTCGCGGCAGCGCATGCTGCGCTCGACCGCTACGGCTACGGCATGGCCTCGGTGCGCTTCATCTGCGGCACGCAGACGGTGCACCGCGAGCTCGAGCGCCGGCTTTCGGCCTTTCTCGGCACCGAAGACACAATCCTCTATTCCTCCTGCTTTGACGCAAACGGCGGCCTTTTCGAGACGATCACCGACGAAGAGGACGCGATCATCTCGGATGCGCTGAACCACG
>DATBSX010000173.1:0-8615 GCA_036559565.1 Steroidobacteraceae bacterium
ACGGGCCGGGCCTCGCCGCGGCAATCCAGATCCTGAACGCGATCGGCGCGCTCACGCTCGTGTTCGCGTTCCGCTACGGCAAGGCCATCATCGTCGCGCCGCTCATCAACGCCGGCGCCCCTTTGCTGACAGCCGTCATCTCCATGCTGCTGCTCAGCGTCGTGCCCGGGCCCATGAAGCTGGCGGGCATCGCGCTGTCGCTGCTCGCGGCCCTGCTGCTCGCCCTGCAACCCGAATCCGCGGCAGCGGACGAGCGTCAGTGAAAGCCCTGCTCGACATCGTCGCGCGCCACAAGCGCGGCGAGGCGGCGGGCGTCTGGTCGCTCTGCTCCGCGCATCCGGCGGTCATCGCGAGCGGGATGAAAGAGGCTGCGGCTGCCGGCCAGGCGCTGCTCATCGAGGCGACCTCGAACCAGGTCAACCAGTTCGGCGGCTACACGGGCATGCGCCCCGCCGACTTCGTGCGCTTCCTGCGCGGCATCGCGGCGCGGCTCGATTTTCCCGCCGCGCGCCTCTGGATCGGCGGCGATCACCTCGGGCCCAATGCCTGGCGCAGCGAGCTGGCCGAGGCGGCGATGGCGAAGGCGGCCGATCTCGTCCGCGAATACGTCGCCGCGGGCATTCGCAAGATCCATCTCGATTGCTCGATGGCCTGCCACGGCGACCCGAATCCGCTGCCTGAAGAAATCGTCGCCGCGCGCGCGGCGGCACTCTGCGCCCGTGCGGAGGCGAGCTGGCGCGACGCAGGCGGCGAGGCGCCTGTCTACGTGATCGGCACCGAAGTGCCGACGCCGGGCGGTGCGACCGAGGACCTGACGACGCTCGCGGTCACGACGCCGGAATCCGCGTCCGCGACGATCGCTGCGCATCGCGAGGCCTTCGCGCGCGCCGGGCTCGAGCCCGCCTGGCCGCGCGTGCTTGCGCTCGTGGTCCAGCCGGGCGTCGAGTTCGACCACCACAAGGTCATCGATTACCGGCCGGGAGAGGCGAAGACCCTGAGCGCATTCATCAGCCAGCAGGGCCAGTTCGTCTACGAGGCGCATTCCACCGACTACCAGTCTGCGGCGAGCCTGCGCGCGCTGGTGCGCGACCATTTCGCGATCCTGAAGGTGGGGCCGGGCGCAACCTACGCCTTGCGCGAGACGCTCTGGGGACTGGCCGCAATCGAGCAGGAGCTCCTGGGTCATGGCGCGGTGCCGGACTTGCGCCGCATCGTCGTGGATGTCATGCGCGCCGATCCGCAGCATTGGCGCGGCCACTACGAAGCGGACAGCAAAAACCTCGATCTCGACCTGCAGTTCAGCCTGAGCGATCGCATCCGCTACTACTGGCCGAATCCGGACGTGCAGCGCGCCTGTGTCGCGATGTTCGAGCGGCTCGATCGGGCGAAGATTCCCCTCACGCTGCTCAGCCAGTACCTGCCCCGCCAGTACGACGCCGTGCGCGCGGGACGGCTGACGGTCGCGGCGAACGAGATCCTGCGCGAGGGTATTGCGCAGTCGCTGCGGCCCTACCTTGCGGCCTGCGGCGGCGCGCCCGGGGCGGTGTCATGACGCCTGCCGCCTTTCCCGGCCTGCCGGCCACACTGCTTGAGTCTCGCGGTGCATCGTGGACGGCCCGCGAGATCGCGCAGCAGCCCGGCGTCTGGTTGGAGATGACAAGCCTGATGTCCGGCGAGCGGGCACGGATCGACGCATTCCTCGCGCCGCTCGTCGCCGACCCGATGCTGCGGATCGTGCTGACGGGTGCCGGAACCTCGGCATTCATCGGCGATTGCCTCGCGCCCGCGCTCGTTGCGCGCCTGCACCGGCGCGTCGAGCCGATCGCGACCACCGAGCTCCTGAGCGGCCCGAACCTGCGGCTGCCCTGCGGCTCGCGGACACTGCTCGTCTCTTTCGCCCGCTCGGGCAACAGCCCCGAGAGCGTGGCCGCGCTCGAGCTTGCCGAACACATCCTCGCCGGCCGGGTGCATCATCTGGTGATCACCTGCAATCGCGAAGGCGCCCTCGCCCTGCGCGCCCAGGGGATGCCGAACGCCTGCGTGGTGCTCATGCCGGATGCGACGCACGATCGCGGATTCGCGATGACTTCGAGCTTCAGCGCGATGCTGCTCGCAGGGGCCCTCGCATTCGGCGCCACGACGGCCGCTGCCGTTGCGCGCCTGTCGCAGTCCGCGGCGACCCTCCTGCCCGAAGCGACGGCGCTCGGAGAACGACTGGTCGTGGGGCGTTACGAGCGCGTCGTGTATCTCGGCAGCAATGAGCTGCGCGGCCTCGCCGCGGAAGCGGCCCTGAAGCTCCTCGAGCTGACCGATGGCCGCGTCGTGGCCGTGGCCGACTCGACGCTGGGTTTTCGCCACGGACCCAAGACCATCATCAACGACCGGACGCTCGTCGCCGTCATGCTGTCGAATGACGCCTACACGCGCGCCTACGATGCCGATCTCCTCAAGGAGCTCGCCCGCGACCGGCGCGCCGGCGGAATCCTCGCGCTTGCCGCACGGCCCGATGACATCGGGAACGTCGACCGGATCATCTATGCCGGCATGGGGGATGCAACGGACCTCGAAGTCGCGCCCCTGCACGCGCTGGTTGCGCAGAGCTTCGCGCTCCTGCAGTCGCTTGCACTCGGCTTGACGCCGGACCGGCCGGATCCGGCCGGGACGGTCAACCGCGTCGTGCAGGGCGTGACGATCCATCCCTGGAATGGAACGGGGCGCGATGTACCTCGGCGTTGACGGCGGTGGGACCAAGACCGCTTTCGCGCTCGTCGGCGGCGACGGCACGCTGGCGGCGAGCCACGTCGACGCCAGCATCGACTACCTGGCCGAAGGCATCGCGGCCGCGCGGGCGCGCCTCGTCGAGGGCATCCGCGCGACGCTCGCACAACCAGCCCTTGCACCGGCCGGCATCGCCTTTGCGTTCTTCGGCCTGCCCTCTTACGGCGAGGACGGCGAAACGATCGCCGAGCTCGATGCGATGCCGTTGGAACTGCTCGACGCCTCGCGCTACCGCTGTGGCAACGACATGATCTGCAGCTGGGCGGGCTCGCTCGCCTGCGTCGACGGGATCAGCGTCATCGCGGGCACGGGCTCCATGGCCTATGGCGAATACGCGGGCCGGCAGGCGCGCTGCGGCGGCTGGGGAGAGCTGATCGGGGACGAGGGCTCGGCCTACTGGATCGCCCGCGAGGGCATGAACCTGTTTTCGCGCATGAGCGACGGTCGCGCCGCGCGCGGGCCGCTGCATCGGCTGGTGCGCGAGCGGTTTGAACTCTCGAACGACCTCTACCTCTGTTCCAGGATCTACGGCGCCGGCGCAGACCGGCGCGACAGCTTCGCGCAATTCGCGCGGCTCGTGCACGAGGCGGCCCAGGCGGGCGACGCCGCGGCCGCCGGCATCTTCACGCGCGGTGCAATGGAACTCGTGGACTGCGTCGTCACGACGCGACGCGCGCTGGATCCGCCTGCAACGGCCGTGCTGCCCGTGTCGCACAGCGGCGGCGTGTTCAACAACGTGCCGGCGATTGTGGATGCCTTCCGGGCCGGACTTACGGCGGCGCCGTATCCATTCGAGTACCTGAAGCCGCTGCTCCCGCCGGCCGTCGGCGCCGCACTCTACGCAGCGCGGATCGCGGGCAAGCCGCTCCCCTCCACCGCAGTCAAGAGGCTCCAGCAGCAATGCGAATCCCCGGACGTATTCCGTTGAAAGCACGCAGCCTCGCGCCGATCGTAGCGCTCGCTTGCGCCCTGCTCCAGTCCACGCCGGCGCGGCCGGACGACGCGGAAAAGGCATTCGCCGCATTCGAAAAGATCGACGTCCACATGCACCTGTACGGGGACATGCCGGAATTCGTGAAGCGCGCCCGCGAGGACGGCTTCCGCGTCCTCACGATCAACGTCAACTACGCCGACTTTCCGCCGCCCGCCCAGCAGCGTCACGACGCGGTCGCCCTGCTGCGCGCCTACCCGGACCGCATCGCCTTCGCGGCGACTTTCGACGCCGCGGGCAGCGAGCGGCCCGGCTGGCTGGCGCACACGGAGCAGGATCTCGAGGCCGCACTGGGCCAGGGCGCCGTCGCGGTCAAGGTATGGAAGGACATCGGCATGCAGCAGCGCGATGCCGATGGCCGCGCGGTCATGATCGACGACCCACGCTTCGATCCCGTCTTTGCCTGGCTCGAGCAGCGGCACGTGCCCGTGCTCGGCCACCAGGGCGAGCCGCGCAACGCCTGGCTGCCGCTCGACCAGATGACGATCCGCGGCGACCGCGAGTACTTCGCGGAGCATCCGCAATACCACATGGCCCTGCACCCGGAATGGCCAAGCTACGAGCAGCAGGTCGCCGCGCGCGACCGCACGCTCGACAAGCATCCCGGCCTCACCTTCGTCGGCGTGCACCTCGCTTCGCTCGAATGGGACGTCGACCGGGTCGCGGCTTTCCTGCGCCATTACCCGAACGCGAGCGTGGACCTCGCCGCGCGCCTGTCGCATCTCGAGCTCCAGGCGAGCAAGGACCGCGACAAGGTCCGGCAGTTCTTCATCGAATTCCAGGATCGCATCCTCTACGGGTCCGACTTTGCGCGTGGCCGCGACCAGGCGGATGCGGAGTTCGCGACGGAGGCGCATGAGGGCTGGCTCGCGGACTGGCGCTTCCTGAGCGGGAACGCCGAACTGCATTCGGAAGAATTCGACGCGCCGTTTCGCGGGCTCGAACTGCCGCGCGAAGTCCTCGACAAGGTCTATCGCGAAAACGCGCGCCGGATCTTCCCGACGGCGTGGCGCGGAGCTGCCGGGAGCGGGCCATGATGGTCGGCGCAGCGCTGCTGCTGCTCGCCTCCGCCGCCGCGGTGCAGGGCGACGGAATCCGACTCGAATTCGACGGGCAGATGCGAAGCCGCGTCGTCGCGACGTCGGGAGCGGAGACCGCGCTCGGCCCCTTTACTGAATCTGAAACGCTGCTGACCGATGCGGGAGAAGTCGGTGGCTTCACGCTGAAGAAAGAAGTGCGCGACACTGTCTCGGATGACTTTGGCGAAGGACAGCGCACGACGTTCCGGGGCGAGTCCGGCTCGATCGTCAAGGAAGTCGAAGTCACGGCCTATGCCGCGCGCCCGCGCTGGCTCTTCGTCCGTGTCCGCTATCGGAACGCCGGCGCCGCGCCGCTTCAGGTTCGCGGCTTCACGAGCCACCGCTACGAATTCTCGGTCGCCGCGGATCGCCGCGAGCCGGCGTTCTGGTCATACCAGAGCGCCTCGTACGAGGCGCGGCCCGATTGGGTGTTGCCGCTCGGCGCCGGCTACAAGCGCGCCAACTACCTCGGCATGAACCAATCGGACTACGGCGGCGGCACGCCGATCGTGGACGTCTGGCGCCGCGACGTCGGGCTTGCGATCGGCCACCTCGAGCTCGTCCCGAAACTCGTCTCGTTGCCGATCGAGCGGCAGAAGCGCGGCGGCGCCAGGCTCGAACTCTCCATGAAGCGCGATGCGACGATCGCGCCCGGGCAGTCCATGGAAACGCTGCTGAGCTTCGTCGCCGTCCACGGCGGCGACTATTTCGGCACGCTGCGGGCCTACAGCGCGGTCATGCAAGCCCAGGGCATCCGCCTGCCGGACGCGCCAAAGGACGCCTTCGACCCGATCTGGTGCGCCTGGGGTTACGGCCGCGCGTTCACGCCCGTGCAGGTCTTCGAGACGCTGCCGGTTGTGAAGCAGCTCGGCTTCGGCTGGGCCGTGCTCGACGACGGCTGGCAAGTCGCGGTTGGCGACTGGCGGCCACGCCCGGACAAGTTCCCGGCCGGCGATGCCGACATGAAGGCGCTCGTGGACCGCATCCATGCGGCCGGCCTCAAGGCGCAGCTCTGGTGGGCGCCGCTCGGCGCCGATCCCGGTTCGCGCACGGAACGCGAACATCCGGACTGGCTGCTGCGCAATGCCGACGGTTCGACGCGCAAGATCAGCTGGTGGGATTCGCAGTACCTGTGTCCCGCGGTGGACGGCGTCCGCGCCGACGCGGCGGCCTTCGTGAAGAAGGCCATCGGGGAATGGGGATTCGACGGCCTGAAGATCGACGGGCAGCACCTGAACGCCGCACCGGAATGCTTCAACCCCGCGCACAAGCATGCGACACCGGCGGCGGCGCCGGAGGGCATGCCGGGCTTCTTCAAGGCGATCTGGGAATCCGCGCAGGCGACGAAGCCGGGCGCAGTCGTCGAGATCTGCCCCTGCGGCACCGGGTACTCCTTCTACACGCTGCCCTACCTCAACATGACCGTGGCCTCCGACCCGGAAAGCTCCTGGCAGATACGCACGAAGGGCAAGACGCTCAAGGCGCTCGCGGGTGATCGCATCGCCTTCTTCGGCGATCATGTCGAGATGAGCGACGGCGGCGAGGACTTCGCCTCGACCCTCGGCGTCGGCGGCGTGATCGGCACGAATTTCGCCTGGCCCGGCGCGCCCGGCGAGAAGGACAAGGAGCTCCTGCTCACGCCAAAGCGCGAGAAGGCCTGGGCACGATGGGTCGAGCTCTACCAGGCGAAGCGCCTCTCCGAAGGCGAGTACCTGGGCGGCCTTTATGACATTGGCTTCGACAGGCCGGAGGCACACGTAATCCGGAAAGGCGGTGGCCTTTACTACGCGTTCTTCGCCGCGCGCCATGTCGGCCCGGTGCAATTGCGCGGCCTGGACCGCGACAGGACCTACGCGATCCGGGACTACGTCAACGGGCTCGATCTCGGCACGGTCAAAGGCCCGGTCGCGACGCTCGATGCCCGGTTTCACCAGTCGCTGCTGCTGGAAGCAACGCCTCAATAGAAGCCGCCGCGGGCTGCGCTACCGCGCGCGCCTCGCATCGTTGCCGGTGATGAGGCGCGCGCCGCGCTCGAAGAGCAGGTAGGACCACAGCCACTGTGTCACGACGATCAGGCGGTTGCGCAGGCTCACGAGGAAGTACACGTGGGCGGCGCCCCAGATCCACCAGGCGATCCAGCCCGACAGCCGCAGCTGCCGGTAAGCAATCACGGCGGCGCGCCGGCCGATCGTCGCGAGCAACCCGCGGTCGCGATACACAAACGCCGCGGACGCGTCGCGCCCGGCGATGCGCGCGGCAAGCGCCCGCGCGACATGCGCGCCATGCTGCTTTGCAACCGGCGCAATGCCAGGCTGCGGCGCACCATCCGGATCCTTCGCAAGGGCGGTGTCGCCGATGACGTAGATCTCCGGATGCCCGGGCGCGGTGAGATCCGGCCGGACCGGCACGCGCCCGGCTCGATCGGCGGTGAGGTCGAGCCAGCCGGCGGCGGGCGATGCGCGAACGCCGGCGGCCCAGATGACGGTCGCAGCCTCGATGCGCTCATCGCCGATGCGAACGCCCTCGCCGTCGCAATGCGTCACCGGCTTGCCGAGGCGCACCTCG
Source organism: Steroidobacteraceae bacterium (assembly GCA_036559565.1). GTDB lineage: Bacteria > Pseudomonadota > Gammaproteobacteria > Steroidobacterales > Steroidobacteraceae > SCUD01. Next base: position 7,414 of record DATBSX010000173.1, read on the forward strand.
ACGCCGAGGCGTTCGAGTGCTTTCGCCGTGTAGCGCGACAGCGCATCCGGAAAGTTCGCGAGCAGCCGCGGTCCCGATTCGACCAGCAGCACGCGCGTGCGGGTCGGGTCGATCACGCGGAAGTCGCGGGCCAGCGCGCGCCGCGTGAGCTCAGCGACGGCGCCGGCCAGCTCGACGCCGGTCGGGCCGCCGCCGACGATGACGATCGTCAGGAGCCGCGCGCCCTCCGCCGGATTGGACGCCATCTCCGCGCGCTCGAACGCAAGCAGGAGTCGCCGGCGGATCGCCGTCGCATCGTCGAGCGTCTTGAGTCCCGGCGCATGCACGGCCCATTCGTCGCGCCCGAAGTAGCCATGGGTCGCGCCGGTCGCGAGCACGAGGTAGTCATACGCGATCGGCCCTGCCTCCAGCATCACGACCTTGCGCGCGTGATCGACGGCCGTCACCTCGCCCATCAGGACGCGCGCGTTTGCCTGCCGGCGGAGCAGGTGGCGCACCGGCCAGGCGATGTCGGCGGGTGAAAGGCCGGCGGTCGCGACCTGGTACAGGAGCGGCTGGAAGAGGTGGTGGTTCTGGCGATCGATCAGCGTGACATCGACCGCAAGGCGCTTCAGGCCCTCGGCGGTGGCCAGGCCCCCGAATCCGGCCCCAACGATAACGATTCTAGGTTTTGAGACGTAACTCATTGGCTTCGCAAGTGTTTTTCTTTAGTATATGCGCGATAGGCCAGAGAGCGTAATCTGGTTTGACGGCTCCGGGGGGTGCGATGCTGCGGATCGTCCTGCTGAATCCGAAAGGCGGCTCGGGCAAATCCACCATCGCCACCGGCATCGCCGCGATGTACGCGGCGCGCGGCTATCGCCCCGTCCTCATGGACTTCGATCCGCAGGGGTCGAGCTCGCGCTGGCTCGAGAAACGCTCCCCTCACCAGCCGCCGATCCACGGCATTGCCGCTTACGCGCGCGCGCTCGGGGTGACCCGCAGCTTCCAGCTCCGCGTACCGCACGGCACCGACCGTGTCATCGTGGACACGCCGGCCGCCATGCAGCCGCACCAGTTCAACGAGCACGTGCGCGACGCCGACGCAGTGCTGGTCCCGGTGATGCCCTCCGACGCCGACATCCATGCCTGCTCGCGCTGCATCGGCCACCTGCTCATCTCCGGCAAGATCAAGCGGCGCGAAAACCGCCTCGCCGTCATCG
>DATBSX010000174.1:0-7302 GCA_036559565.1 Steroidobacteraceae bacterium
CTGAGGCTGATGGCGGAGAAGAAGGCTTCCGACCTCTTCTTCACGTCGAACTCGCCCGTCAAGATCAAGATCGAGGGTCTGATCTACCCGACCAACAAGCACGTCCTGAACGCAGAGACCGTGCGCGACATCGCCTACAGCCTCATGGGCGCCGAACAGCTCGAGCACTTCCAGAATGAGCTCGAGATCGATTTCGCGATCTCCGAACCCGGCGTAGGCCGTTTCCGCGCCGCCGTGTTCTACCAGCGCGGCTTCCCCGCGATCGTGCTGCGCTACATCAGCGTGGATACGCCGAAGCTCGACCAGCTCGGGCTGCCGGACACGCTGCAGGATCTCGCGATGCTGAAGCGCGGCCTCGTGCTGATGGTCGGCGCGACCGGCTCCGGCAAGTCGACGACGCTCGCGGCGATGATCAACCACCGCAACGAGAACTGCTCGGACCACATCCTCACGATCGAGGACCCGGTCGAGTTCCTGCACCAGAACCGCAAGGCGATCGTCAACCAGCGCGAGGTCGGCCTCGACACGCGCTCGTTCGGCAGGGCGCTGCGCGCCGCCATGCGCGCCGCGCCGGACGTGATCCTGATCGGCGAAATCCGCGACCGCGACACCATGGAGTCGGCGATCGCGCTGGCCGGCACCGGGCACCTGGCGATCGCGACGCTGCACGCGAACAACAGCGCCGAGACGCTCGACCGCATCATCAACCTGTTCCCGCGCGACCAGCACGCGCAGATCTTCCTCGACCTGTCGCAGTACCTGCGCGCGATCGTCTCGCAGCGCCTCGTGCGCGGCCGCAACAACAAGCGGGTCGCCGCGGTCGAGGTGATGCTGAACACGCCGCACATCCAGGACCTGATCAAGAAGGGCGACGTGATCGGCGTCAAGGAAGCCATGCTGTCGTCGAACGAGCGCGGCATCCAGAATTACGATTCAGCCTTACTGCACCTCTACAAAGAGGGTCGCATCGATATCGAAGAAGCGCTGAACAACGCCGACTCACGCACGAATCTCGAGGCGCGCATCAACTTCGGTTGACCGGTTGCGCCAGCGCGCGCACTTCGCCGCCGGGACCACCTTCGCTCGCTCAGAAGATCGGAAATTCGCTCGCTCCGGGGTCCCGCAACGGCTCGTGCGCGCGCCGCAGCGTCGCGACCGCCATCACGCGCGGCCGAGCGCCGGGCGGGTCCCCGAGCGAGCGAATGCGGTCGCCGCCCTGAGCGAGCGAGGGTCCCCGACCGGCGCGAGAGCCGCGCCTGGCTACGCGTTGAAGACAGTGGCGGCGTCGAAGACCGGGCCGTCGACGCAAACGCGCTTCATGGCCGGGCCGTCCGGCGTCTGGACCAGGACCGTGCAGCCGGCGCAGCCGCCGACACCACAGGCCATGTTCTCCTCCAGCGACACCTGGCATCGCACGCCGTGCCGGCGCGCGAGTGCGGCGACGGCGACCAGCATGCCGTGCGGGCCGCAGCTGAAGATCTCCGCTTCCCGCCGTTCATCCGCGCCAAGAGAACCGAGCCAGGCGTCGGCGAGTTCCGTGACGTAGCCGCGATGGCAGCCGGAGAAGCCGGAGAGGCTCGCGAGTCGTGACGGCACGCCGAGATTCTCGAGCAGCGGCATCGCCGCGGTCGCGCCGGCTGGGAGGCCCGGCGCCGGCAAGCGCGAGTCCGCGAGCTCGAACGGGAAGGGGAGCTCCGATCCCATCAGTACGAGCGGGAGGGGGCTGATCCGCGCCGCAGCCAGGGACTCCGCAAAAAACACCATCGGCGGGATGCCGACGCCGCCGCCCACCAGGAGCCTGCGTGGTCGCGCGGGATCGGCCGTGAAGCCGCGGCCAATCGGCCCGAGGCAGGAGAGGGATTCGCCGGGCCTGCGCAACGCAAGCTCGGCGAGGCCGTGGCCGACTACCTTGTACAGCACCTCGACCCAGCCCTCCGTGCGATTCGTGCGCATGATCGAGAGCGGCCGTCGCATGGGCAGGTCAGGCCCGCAGGTCAGGTGGATGAAGCTCCCCGGCGTTGCCGTCGCCGCACAGCGCGGCGCGGCGAGCCGCAGCACGAACTGGCCGCCGTCGAATGCGCGGTGGTCGAGGACGGCGGCATCCTCGAGGAAGATCGTGCCGCGATGCGCGGGGGCGCCGCTCATGCGGTGCGCACCGGGCGCGCTGCGGCGAGCCGCTCGAGCACGGCCATGCGCACGGCGAGGCCGTTCGCGACCTGGCGGCGGATCACGGACTGGGGGCCGTCGGCGACATCCGGGTCGATCTCGACGCCGCGGTTCATCGGGCCGGGATGCATGACAATTGCTTTCGGCGCGGAGCGGGCGAGGCGCGCCGCCGCCAGCCCGAAGTCGCGGTGATAGGCCTCGATATCCACCGGCCCGCCGCCGGCGCGCTCGTGCTGGATGCGCAGCATCATCACGACATCGGCGCCCGCGATGCCCTCGTCGAGGTCCTGGAAGCGGCGGCTGCCTTCGAAATCGGCGTCGTCCGGCATCATCGCGTGAGGCGCGACGATGCGGATGTCCGGCACGCCGAGCGTGGCGAGTGCGCGGTGCGCCGAGCGCGCGACGCGCGAGCGGGCGATGTCGCCGACGATCGCCACCGAGAGTCCGCCGAAATCGCCCTTGCACTGGCGGATGGTCAGCGCATCGAGCAGGCCCTGGGTCGGATGCGAGACATTCGCCTCGCCGGCCGAAATCACGGAAGCGTGTCCGTCCACGGCGCGGGCGACCTGCTCCTGTACGCCCGGCTCGGCGTCGCGGATGACGAAGATGTCCACCCGCATCGCAAGCAGCGTGTACGCCGTGTCGAGAAGCGTCTCGCCCTTCGCGCGTGAGGAAAGCAAGTTGTCCAGGTTGACGACGTCCGCGCCCTGGCGCATCGCCGCGAGCTCGAAGGATGCGCGCGTGCGGGTCGAGGGCTCGCCGAACAGGTTTGCGACGGTGACGCCACGCAGCGCCTCGTTCCGGCCCGGCTTTGCGGCAAGCGCTTCCGCGCGCACGAGAAGATCCTCGAGCAGCGAGCGGGGCAGGCCATCGAGCGTGACGAGATGCCGCAGCCGCCCGGCCGCGTCCAGCTGGGGGAGGGGCGGGCTCATGTCCCGGGCTGCACGGGCTGGGCGCGCAGCCATTGCAGGAGCAGGAGACGGGCCGCTTCGCGGTCGACGTCGCCGCGGCGCACGCGCTTCGTCTTCGCGCCGCTCCGGCGGCGCTCGCGCAGGTCGTCCTCCGCCTCGCGCGACGTCAGTCTTTCATCCACCCGGTGAACCTCGATGCCGTAACGACCGCCGAGCTCATCGGCGAACCGCAGTGCCGCCGTGGCGATGCGGGCGTCGCGGCCGGCCATATTATAGGGAACGCCGGCGACGATCGCCGCCGGGCGCCAGGCCGCGACGCAGCGATCGATGGCCCGCCAGTCCGGCGCGCCGTCCTGCGCGGCGATCGTCGCGAGCGCCTCTGCGGTGCCGGTCAGGGTGTTGCCGACCGCGACGCCGATGCGCCGGAGGCCGTAGTCGAAGGAGAGCACCGTCCTCGCGGCCGGCGCGGTCATTCCTCAGGCACGTCCCGCCTGGGTACTGATGCGGGACAGCTCGATGCCGAGCAGGCGCGCAGCGGCGTGCCAGCGCTGCTCGAAGGGCAGTTCGAAGATCAGTGCATCGTCGCAAGGTACGGTGAGCCAGGCATTCTGGAGCAACTCCTCGTCGAGCTGGCCCGCTTCCCAGCCCGCGTAGCCGAGCGCAATTGCAGCCTGCCCGGGGCCCTCGCCCTTGGCCATCGCGGCCAGCACGTCGCGTGAAGTCGTGACATGCAGCGTGTCCGATACGCGCATCGTGGATTCCCAGGACTGCGGGCCGGGGCGATGCAGCACGAAGCCGCGGTCGCGCTGCACGGGCCCGCCTGCGAGGACAGGCATGTCGCGCAGGCGCGTATCTGCAGTCTCGAGCGAAAGCTGCTCGAGCACTTCGGACATGCGCATCTCGAGCGGGCGGTTGATGACGAGGCCGAGCGCGCCGCGTTCGTTGTGCTCGCAGACGAGCGTCACGCTGTGGGAGAAATTGGGGTCTGCGAGCGTGGGCATCGCGACCAGCAGCTGGTTGTTCAGGTAGGCCCCGGCGCTCATGGCCCTAGTATCGGCCTCGCGCCCGCAGTGGTCAAAGCGCGGAATCGAAGGGGACAGTCCCCTTTGGCTGCGCGTCATGCGAGTCAGTGCGAATATGTCGCCAAAGGGGACTGTCCCCTTCGATTCCTCTTTGCGAACGGACTTAATTCGGCCCGGACACGGGCACGGCAACCGTGGATCCGGCGAGCCGCCCGCCGACGAATTCCCATTCGTAGGCAAACCGCAGCACGTCGTGCTTGGCCGCGAGCTCCTCGGGGAACGGCTCGAACGGCGCCGCCAGCTTCAATATGTCCATGGCGGCGCCGTCGAGTTCGCCGAAGCCGCTCGAACGGCTGACATCAGCCCGCACCAGCCCGCCACTCGCGGCGAGTACGACCTCGATCACGGGGTTGCCGGAAAGCTTGCTGCGTCGCGCGGCATTCGGGAAATTGATCGTGCCGACCTGCTCGATGCGGCGCTTCCAGGAGTCGAGGTAGACCGCGACCTCGGACGTGCGCGTGTTCGGCGTGACCACGAGCTCGCGTCGCGGCGCACCCTTGAGCGCAAGCTCGGCATCCGGATCGCTGCCCGCGAACGGAAATGAGGCGCCTGCAAAGGATTCCTGCGGAAGCATGGCCGGAGCGGCATCGGCGTCGGCCGACGCGGCGACGAATCGCGTGGATCCGCCGTGCCCGGTGAGCAGTTCGCCGTCGCCGCCTGTCAATCCCGCAGGCGCCGGCATCTCGGCGCCCCCCTCGGGAGCGCCCGGCATCGTCACCGCGCCGCTGCCCGCGGAGGGGCGCGCCGTCTTCCCATCGGGCGAGTTGCCGCTGCCCTGCTGGGTGCGCTCGGCCAGGTAATCGGCGCGATCGTTGGTGTAAGTGTCCGGCAGCGAGTTGTTGACGAGCAGCACCTCGAGTGTCGGCACGGCGCCCGAATCGGCCGCAGGGGGCGCGAAGCTGATGCCGAGGATCAGGATCAGGTGGAATATTCCGGCGAGGAAAAGCGTGACCGTCAGGCGGTCGCCGGAACCTGCGCTGGCATGCATCGGCTTCATGCCGGCTCAGCGGCGCGCGAGCCGCGCCAGCACCGCGTCGACCAGCATGCCGCCGATGTCGTGCCCGTGCTTCTTCTCGATCTCGCGGATGCCGGTCGGGCTCGTCACGTTGATCTCGGTCACGAAGCCGCCGATGACGTCAATCCCGACGAACAGCATGCCGCGCTCGCGCATGACGGGCCCGATGCGTGAGGCGAGCCAGCGATCGCGGTCGGTCAATGCGCGGCTCTCGGCCGTGGCGCCTGCCGCGAGGTTGCCGCGATGGTCGCCGGCCGCCGGCATCCGCACCAGCGCATGCGGCACCGGCGTCCCGTCCACGAGCAGGATGCGCGCATCCCCGCCGGTGGCGATCTCGGGCAGGTAGCGCTGTGCGATACCGTAGCGGCGGCCGTAATCGGTCAGCGTCTCGAACACGACGCGCGCATTCCGGTCACCCCGAGAGACCACGAAAATGGAGTGGCCGCCCATGCCGTGGAGCGGCTTGAAGACGGCTTCGCCGTGTTCGTCCAGAAATGCCTGCATGGCCTCCATGTCGCGGGTTATCAGGGTTGGCGCGCAGCAATCCGGGAACCAGGCCGTGTACACCTTCTCATTCATGTCGCGCAGCCCCTGCGGCCGGTTCACGACCAGCACACCCGCCTGCTCGGCGCGCTCGAGAAGGTAAGTGGAATAGATGAACTCCATGTCGAAAGGCGGGTCCTTGCGCATCAGCACGGCGTCAACGCCGCCTGCGAGTTCGCGCACGACCGGTTCACCCAGGCGGAACCAGTCCTTGCCGTCGCCGGTGACCTCGATCGGAGCGAGGCGCGCGAATGCGCGGCCGTCGCGCGTCCAGAGATCGGCCTGGCCGAACACGAGGGTTTCGCAGCCACGCTGCGCGGCGGCCCGCAGCATGGCGATCGTCGAGTCCTTCGCCGGCTTGATCGTTTCGAGCGGGTCCATCAGCACGGCGAGGCGCGATCGGGCAGCCATCAAGGGGTCTCCGGCCGATTGGCGGGAATGTGACGCGGATACTGCACGTCAGGGGGCCTTGTCATAGTACACCTGTCATCGGTCACAACTTCCCGTTCGGCCGGTGCTTCCGGCATGGCGGGGGGTGGACCGATATGTTAAAAGGTGAGCGCTCCGGCGTCGAAACCGTGGGCGCCACCAGGCGACTTGTCACGCGCCCGGCCGGAGCAGAGCCGGGGCCGGAGGAACCCGATGGATAGTGCAGCGGCCGTTAATGACGGGCACCGCCTGAGCGGGCTGAAAGTGCTCGTCATAGACGACAGCAAGACGATTCGCCGCACGGCGGAGACGCTGCTGGCCAAGGAAGGCTGCGAAGTGTTCACGGCCGTCGACGGATTCGACGCGCTGTCCAAGATCGCCGATCACCAGCCCGACATCGTGTTCGTGGACATCATGATGCCGCGGCTCGACGGCTATCAGACCTGCTCGCTGATCAAGCACAACAAGGTGTTCCGCTCGATCCCCGTGATCATGCTGTCCTCCAAGGACGGCCTGTTCGACCGGGCCCGCGGACGCATCGTCGGTTCCGAGCACTACCTGACCAAGCCCTTCACGCGCGACGAGCTCCTGTCCGCGATCGAACGGCATGTCAGCCGGGAATGACGGGAGTACAGCCATGGCCCTCATCCTGATCATCGACGACTCGCCGACCGAGGTGTTCCAGATGCGCCGCATGCTGGAGAACCACGGTTTCGAGACCGAGGGCGCGGCCGACGGTGCCGAAGGCATCCGCAAGGCGCGCGAGATCCGGCCCGACCTGATCCTGATGGACATCGTGATGCCGGGCGTGGACGGTTTCCGCGCGACGCGCACGCTGGCCAACGATCCCGCGACGCGCGCGATCCCTGTCATCATGGTTTCGAGCAAGAGCCAGGAAACCGACCGGATCTGGGGCATGCGCCAGGGCGCCGTGGATTACCTCGTCAAGCCCGTGACGCCGGCGCAGCTCGTGGAGAAGGCGCAGGCTGCGCTCCTTACAGGCTGAACGGATGCAGCCTGAGCCGACCCTGAGGGCCCTGCGCGACCGGCCGTTCGAGCTGTTGCTGGCACTGGAATCGCGCGCGCGCGACGTCGCCGCGGGCCAGCGCGAAGGCGCCGCGGCCCAGGAATGGATCGGCGTCGCGTTCCGCATGGG
>DATBSX010000175.1:0-13344 GCA_036559565.1 Steroidobacteraceae bacterium
CCGAACGACCTGCCGAGCACGGCTCTCGGCGCGCCGGTCAATGACATGCCCTTCTACTCGGATATTCCGTACAACATCGAGCAGTTCGCAGCGTTTGCCGAGGCCAATTTCAGGTTCGGCAAGGCCGCGCTCGCTGTTGGCGGGCGCTATTACGACTTCTCCGAGGATCGCGTGTTGACGTTCGGAGGCCTCTTCTCCGATCCGAGCGCTGGCCCAGGCAAGACGAATTCCGACGGCTTCCTGCCTCGCGTGCTGTTCTCGTATGACATCAATGAGGACGTGCAGCTGAATGCGCAGGTTTCCGAGGGTTTCCGGCTTGGCGGCATCAACGATCCCCTGAACCTGACGCTTTGCACACCGGAGGACGTCGATACCTTTGGAAATCGACCCACGTTCGACGATGAGAAACTGACGAACTACGAGCTCGGAGCCAAGATCGGCTTTGCGGGTGGTCGCGGGGTGTTCAACATTTCTGCATACCATGCGGAGATTGACGACCTGCAGGCTGTCATGCTGGCAGGCGCCTGCTCGTCGCGCATCGTGATGAACGTGCCGAAGGCACATGCGACGGGCGCTGAGTTCGAGTTGTCCGCACAGCCGACCGACCACTTCGATTTCGGCATTTCCGCGTCATATGTCGAAGCGGAGGTCGATTCGGACCTTTCGACCGTGATCTCCAAGGGCGACCGGCAGCCAGTCGTGCCGGAATTCTCGCTGTCGGCGAACGCCACCTACAGCTGGCCGATGACCGAAACCGTCGAAGGGTTCATTACGGGCGTGTACCAGCACGTGGGTAGCCGCTACACCCAGATCGCAGACCAGGCGCCTGGATTCGGCACTTTTGACATTCGCATTAACCCGGCTGGCAATCCGGCTGGATACGGCGATCCGACGATCACGTCCTTCACTTTCGATCCCCTGCTGCCGGCTTATGACATCGGTAACTTGCGTCTCGGTATCCGCGGCAACGACTGGGAAGCAGCAATCTTCGTGAACAACGTGGCCGACGAAAACGCGTTGCTCGGCCTCGACCAGGAACGCGGGCGCATTGCGCGCGTCGGCTACCTGGTGAACCAGCCGCGCACCTACGGCATCTCGTTCAGCAAGGACTTCGGCGGAGCCGAGCCGGTCGTGGCCGCGCCGCCGCCCCCGCCGCCTCCGCCTCCGCCGCCTCCTCCGCCGCCGCCGCCGCCGCCGGGCGACGCTGACCACGACGGCGTGACGGACAACGCCGATCGCTGCCCGGGAACACCAGCGGGTGTAAGCGTCGATGCGATCGGCTGCTTCAAGGAGGTCACGCTGCGTGGCATGGTGTTCGAGTTTGATTCTGAAGCGCTGACCGCCGAGACCCGTGGAATGCTGGATGGGCTCGTCTCAGAATTGAGGACCCGACCGGCCGACATTGTGGCCGGCACCAAGATCGCCGTGGAAGGCTACACCGACAGTGTCGGTTCGGACGCCTACAACCAGGGGCTGTCAGAGCGCCGTGCACAGTCGGTGCGGCAATACCTTGTTGACAAGGGTCTGAGCCCATCCATGGTGGTCGCAAGCGGCTCTGGCGAGTCGAATCCGGTCGCGAGCAATGACACCGCGGAAGGCCGCAGCCAGAACCGGCGCGTGGTGATCAAGGCGACGCGTTAATAGCTGACCGTTGATCTAAAGGCCGGTCCCGCAGGGGGCCGGCCTTTTTTATGCGCAAAAACCCGCCAAATCCGGGGGAAAAGCCCCCGTTTGTCATATTTTTGCGCCCCGCGTCACGCTCCGCTTTCGCGCAGTTTGTCACTGTCCCCGGAGCAATCGCCGGCCGGCGACCGGGGTCCTCCGCCCGGCGCCCGCGGCGTGTAGCGGGGAGTGCGACTTCCATTGACGCCATGACGACAGCGACCGCCACGCCCGCCGGGAGCAGCGGTTACGCCGACTGCCTCGAGGCGATTCACGCGCGGCTCTCCGCGCGCGAGGCGAAGCTCTTCGGCATTGCGGTCATCGTCGTGTACGTGCACCAGCTCGAGCGCCTGGCCGCGAGCGCGGGCCCGGTCAACGCGAGCCGGATGGTGGACGAGCTCAGGAACCGCCTCTCGCAAGTGAACCGGCCCGGCGACTACTTCGCGCGCCTCGGCGAGCGCAAGTTCGTCTTCGTGCTCTCGAACCTCAGGAACGAGGGCCACGCGCTGCTCACCGCCAACAAGATCCTGCGCACCGGCGCCGAGTCGGTCGCCTCGGGCGGGCAGCACGCGAACTTCCGGCTCTCGATCGGCGTCGCGATGTACCCCGCGCATGCGCGCTCACCCGAGGCGCTCATGCAGTGCGCGGAAGTCGCGCTCCTCGAGGCCTGGAAGACGCAAGCCGCGACGGTCGTCTACACCGAGCGCAAGGCGGAAGAGCTCGTTGCCGGCTGGGACCTCGAGTCCCAGCTCGCGAACGCGCTCGAGCACGGCGACCTCGTGATGAATTACCAGCCGAAGCTGTCGCTGCCGAAGCTCGAAGTCGCCGGCGTGGAAGCGCTGATGCGATGGAACCGGCCGGACGCCGGCAACGTGCCGCCGGAGATCTTCATCGACGTCGCCGAGATGACCGGCCAGATCGACCCGCTGACGCGTTTTTCCTTCCATCGCGCGTTGCAGCAGCTCAGCGAGTGGCCGAAGAACCTCGGCGCCCTCGGCGTCGCGGTCAACGTCGCACCGTCCATCATCTGCAATCCGGAGCTCGTGGACGTCATCAAGGGCGCCGCCAGCCACTGGTCGGTCAGCCTCGAGCGCCTCACCGTCGAAGTCACCGAAAACGCCCTGCTGGTCGACCGCGATCGCAGCCACCGCGTGCTCACGGAATTGCGCGAGCTCGGGGTCCGCATCTCGATCGACGACTTCGGCACGGGCTATTCGTCGCTCGCCTACCTGAAGCAGATCCCGGCGGATGAATTGAAGATCGACCGCACTTTTGTGATCAACATGCTCACGGACGAAGCGGACCGCCGCATCGTCGAGCAGGTCGTCGCGCTCGGCCATTCATTCGGGCTCAAGGTGGTTGCGGAAGGCGTCGAGAGCGCGGAGGCGGCGACGAAACTCGCCGCGATGGGCTGCGACTACGCGCAGGGCTTCCACTATGCGAAGCCATTGCCGCCGAAGGAATTCCCCGCCTGGGCGCAGGACTGGCGCCGAAACCGCAGCGGCTGAGGATCGAAGGGGACAGTCCCCTTCAGCTCCGCGCCGCGCGAGGCAACACGCGATTTCGCTGAAGGGGACTGTCCCCTTCAATCCTTAGTTGTTGTCGTAGGGGTTGAAGCCCCCGAACTTGTCCTTCTTGCCGGCTGGCTTCGGCGCGACGACCTCGGTCTTGCCGTCCGGCTTCACGACTTTCCGGAGGATCTGGGTGCTGACGAGCGAGAGCTCGTCGGCCTTCTTGCGCGTCGTGTCCGTGAGCGCTGCGCCGGTCACCTCGGCGCCTCTATTCGGGCCTTCGCCAGGCGGCGACGTCGCCGCTTTCTTGAGGTCGGCGTCGCTCAGGATCCGGAAGTGGCCGGTCGCCGTGTCGCGCGCGAGCACGCCGTTCTTGCGGCCGGCGGCGAGTTTCTGGATCTCGCTGCGGGTCTTGCCGTCCTCGGTTTTCATGATCTTCTCGAGCGCGGTCGTGGAGACGAGCTCGAGCTCCACCGGCTCGATCTTGCCGAGCCATACCGAGCGCCCTTGCAGGCCTGGCGCGACTTTCTCGACCTTGCGGATCTGAACGGTCTTCGTGGGATCTTTCGACATGCGGGCCGTCCTGGTTGCCGGGGTATAGCGGCAGGGAAACTATATACTTCTGGTTCGTGAACGTCTTTATCCTCAGTGCGGGCCGCTCCGGTTCCAAGACATTCGCGCGGGCCTGCGACCACATCACGAATTACACGAGCGCCCATGAATCGCGAAGCGGGCTGCTCGGGGATGCGCATTTCGCGTACCCCGCCAACCACATCGAGTCGGACAACCGGCTCTCCTGGCTGCTCGGCAGGCTCGATCGCAAGTACGGCGACGACGCATTCTACGTGCACTTGACGCGCGCCGTCGGGCCGGTCGCCGCGAGCTGGGCCAAGCGCTCCTACACCGGGATGATGAATGCGTACCGCTACGCGATCCTGTGGCACTGCCCGAAGGACGCGACGCCCTATGAAGTCGCGCTCGACTACTGCGACACGGTCGACGCCAACATCCGCCTGTTCCAGCGCGGCCGCAGGAACTGGATGGAGTTTCGCCTCGAGGAGGGCCGCGAGCAATTCCCCGAGTTCTGGCGCCGCATCGGCGCCGAGGGTGACCTCGCGGCGGCGCTCGCGGAGTTCGACGTGCGGCACAACGCGGCCTGGGACCAGCGCACGGACGTCGCGCCGGGCCTCCTGAAACGCATGGGCAGCAAGCTCTACCGGATCGCCCGCAAGCTGCCGGTCTTTCTCCGCAACGCCTGAGGCGACATGACCGCCGTAACGGCAGCAAAGCGCGAACCGGCGGCATCGAGCCGCTCGCGGGCAGCGCATGTCATCGGTGCATCTGCGCTCGGGACGCTTTTCGAATGGTACGATTTCTACCTCTATGGCACGTTGGCGGGCACATTCGCCGCCCACTTCTTCTCGGGCGTCAATGAGACGACTGCGTTCATCTTTGCGCTGGCGACCTTCTCCGTCGGCTTCATCGTGCGTCCGCTCGGCGCCCTCGTCTTCGGCCGGCTCGGCGACCGGACCGGCCGCAAGTTCACTTTCCTCGTGACGCTCGCGATCATGGGCCTGTCGACCTTCTGCGTCGGCATGCTGCCGGACTACGCCGCGATCGGCATTGCGGCGCCGCTTCTCCTGGTCACGTTGCGCGTGCTCCAGGGGCTCGCGATCGGCGGCGAGTTCAGCGGCGCCATCGTATATGTCGCCGAGCACGCGCCCGCCGGGCGGCGCGGACTGCACACGAGCTGCATCCCGGCGATGGCGATGGCGGGGTTGCTGTTGTCCCTCCTCGTGATTGCGGCCACACGGGCGGCAATGACGCCGGCGGCGTTTTCGAGCTGGGGCTGGCGCGTCCCCTTCCTCGTGTCCGTGGTCCTGCTCGGCATCTCGTTGTGGATACGGCTGCGCCTGCACGAAAGCCCCGTTTTCCGGCAGATGCAGGCAGAGCAGAGGCTTTCGCGCGCACCGATTGCGGAGACTTTCCTGAATCGGCAGAACCTGAAGCTCGTTTTCGCGGCGCTCTTCGGTGCCGTCATCGGGCAGGCCATCATTTTTTATGTAGGTACGTTCTACGCGTACTACTTCCTCGAGCGGGTCGCGCACGTTGACGCGTTCACGGTTACGGTGTTGACTGCTGTGGCGCTCGTGATCGCGGCGCCGCTTGTACCCCTGTGCGGCTGGCTGAGCGACCGCATTGGCCGCAAGCCCTTGTTGCTCGGGGCCGCGGCACTCGCAGCGCTCCTGTACTTTCCGCTGTTCGGCGCCTTGCTGTCGGCCGCGAACCCAAGGCTCGCCGCGGCGCTCGAGACGGCTCCGGTCGTCGTCGTCGCGGACCCGTCCGAATGCACGCTGCTCTTCGATCCGCTCGGCCGCGCAGCCTACGACCGAAGACCGTGCGACGTCATGCGATCGCTTCTCGCGCACACGGGCATCAGTTACACCGACGAGGTGCTGCCGTCGCCGGGCCGGGCGCGGCTCGAAATTGGTGGAACGGAGCTCCTGGCGCCCGACGAAGTGGCACTTGCGGGCGAGGGTCGCGCCCGGGCCATTGCGGAATTTCGGGCCCGTGCCGAAGCGGCCCTGGCCGCGGCCGGATATGACTTGAAGGCGGATCCGGCGAGGATCGATCGGGCCCGCGTCATCACGATCCTTGTTCTGCTCCTCACGTTGACCGCCATGAGCACGGGCACGTATGCGAGCCTGCTCGTCGAGTTGTTTCCGGCGCGCATCCGCTACACGGCGCTTTCGTTTCCGCAGAATCTCGGCAACGGCTGGTTCGGCGGGCTGTTGCCTGCCGTGACGTTCACGATCGTGGCGGCGACCGGCAATATATTTGCTGGGCTCTGGTATCCGGTCGGCCTGGCGGCGATCTGCTTGTTGGTCGGCTGGCTCGCCTTGCCTGAGACGCGCGGCCGGCCGATCGACTGAGGTTTCCTAGGCGCCCTTTTCGAGTTCGAGCAGCGCGAGCTTCACTTCGCGCAGACCCGGACGATCCGCGCCGCCCATGTTTTCTTCCTCCGCGACGGAGAGGAGCTGCGCGTCGACCGCCCAGGAATCGAGGATCCTGCGCTTCTCTTCAATGGCGAGCTTTGGGTCGGACACGACCTCGCGCGGCGAAGCGAAGTACTTCCCCGGATCCTTGATGATGGTCTCGACGTCGGGCCTGCTGCCAGCGCTCGCCATGGCGGTGTCTCCTTCGCGGACACGAGAATGCGGCCGGTCGATCGCCGGCGCCATGCGCGCCGGAGCCCTCATCCTGTGGGTCCCGTCCTACGCGGTGTCGTCGGCGGGGCCGACGGTGACGCGCCGTCGCCTGCGCCACTCTGGAGCGCACAGAATCGAGGAGTTGTCATGCTTCATTACGCCGTCGTGTTTTTCGTCATCGCCCTGATCGCCGCCGTGTTCGGCTTCACGGGCCTTGCTGCCGGCGCGGCCGGGATCGCGAAGATCCTGTTCGTGCTGTTCCTGATCGGCGCGGTGATCGCGTTCTTCATCAGCCTCGGACGACGAGCCTGAGGCACCCGCCAGCGCCCGGAAGCTCGGCCCTCCGGGTGCCGTGATACGATTGAACCCGCGAGGAGAACAGCCATGGAAGATGTGATCGAAACAGGCAAGCGCGGCCGGCGCCCGGCCAAGAATGGCGGGCATGCGGCAGCGGAGCGCAGCACCGAGTGGAAGAACCTCGTCGCCGACGTCGAGGACCTCGTCAAGAAGGTCGCCAACGTCGACGACTCGGAGATCGCGGAGATGCGCGCCAAGGTCGAGGACACGCTCGAGAAGGCCAAGACATCGGCGGGCGCGAGCATCGCCGCCGTGCGCGGCCGTAGCGAGGAGGTCACGGAAGCGACCGACGAATACGTGCGCGAGAATCCCTGGGCCGCGATCGGAATCGCCGCCGCGGTCGGCATCGTGATCGGGTTTATCGCCGGGCGACGCTGACACCGCCCGCAAGGGAGTTTCCTTTGATGCGCACGCCGATCGCACGCCTGGTGCCCGCGATCCTGCGCCATTTGCAGGCCTATGCCGACGTCGCGGGCGAGGACGCCCGTGACGCGGTCGCCTTCCTCGTGCATCGGCTGGTTGCGCTGGCCATCGCCGTGGCCGCCGGCTTCGTCGCGCTCCTGATGTTTTGCTCCTGGATCCTCGTGCTCGCCTGGGATACGCCCTGGCGCGCCTGGGTCGCGGCAGGCCTTGCGCTCGGGTTCGCCATCCTGGCGGCTGCCCTCGCGATTCCGGCCCTGCGACGTCGCGAGGCGCCGCATGGGCTATTCTTCTCCCGGATTCGCAGCGAGCTGGACCGGGACCGGGAACTGCTCGAACGCGCCTTCGGCGGCAACGGCCGCGACCACGCGACCAACGGCGGTGAGGAACATGCAGCCAACCGGGATTGAAGACGGGCTCGAGGCGCCGGAGCCGATGACGCCCGCCGAGCGGCGGCTCGCCGAGAGCCGCGCCGAAATCGAGGGCTTCCTGGCGGGTGGCCCCGACACGTTCCCGCGCAGCCAGACGATGCGCTTCGTGATGGGCGGCAGGGGCAAGATGGTCGTGTTCGGCGTGTTCGCGGGGCTGCTCGCGGTCAAGCCGCGGCTCGCGATGTCGCTCGTGCGCTTCCTGCCGCTCGGCAAACTCGTGCCCGTGGCCCGGATCCTCCAATCCATGCGCTGAAGCCAGCCGCTTGAGGATTCCGCACCGCAAGTACCTGCTGATCCTGAGCCTCGTATTCGCGGTGTGGTGGGCGCTGCTGGCCATCAAGCCCTGGGACCGCCACGACTGGATGGCCGAGAACGCGCTCGCGCTCGTGGCGGCGGCCCTGATCCTCGGCTATCACCGCAAGCTCCTGCTTTCACGCGTCTCCTACACGCTGATCTTCATCTTCATGTGCCTGCACCAGGTCGGCGCGCATTACACCTATGCCGAGGTGCCCTATGACGCCTGGTTCAAGGCCCTGACCGGCACGGGTTTCAACGAACTCGTCGGCTGGGAGCGCAACAACTTCGACCGCGTCGTCCACTTCAGCTATGGGCTCCTGCTCGCCTACCCGATCCGCGAGGTGTTCCTCCGAGTCGCCGACGTGCGCGGATTCTGGGGCTACTTCCTGCCGCTCGATCTGACGATGTCCACCTCGATGCTGTTCGAGCTGATCGAGTGGGGCGCGGCGGCGGCTTTCGGCGGCGACCTCGGCCAGGCCTACCTCGGCACGCAGGGCGACGAATGGGACGCGCACAAGGACATGGCGCTCGCGAGCCTCGGCGCGCTTGTCGCGATGCTCGCGACCTACGCGATCAACCGCCGTTACCAGCGCGACTTCAACCGCGAATGGGCCGACAGCCTGCGCGTGAAGCACAAGCGCCCGCTCGGCGAGGACGCGCTCGCGAGGCTCGTCCGCGAGAGCGGGAAGCAGGGCGGGGGCGCCTAGCCCGGCTGAATCCGTTCGCGCAGCACTTCGCCCGCGCGGCGCAGTCCCGGGAATCCCAGGATCACGGTCGGCACGACCATCAGGAAGTTGTAGACGACGGAGGCCGCGAAAGCCTCCTCCTGCGGCACACCGAAGGGCGCGAGCCCGACGAGGAAGGCGAGCTGCACGGTGCCGACGTGGCCCGGTGCGGCGGGCAGGGTGAGCCCGATCACGTTTAGCAGGAGCACCGACACGGCGCCCGCGAGCGTGACCGAGACGTCGACGGCCCGCAGGCTGAATGCGACGCAGCCGAGGATCACGAGCCACTGCAGCACCGAGAGACCGAAGACCGGCACCAGCAGGCGCGGCGTGCCGATCGCGCCCAGGCCGACGCGCGCCTGGCGCAGGTGATATTCCGCGACACCGGCAAGGCGCGGTGAGAAGGGGCTGAGGATGCGTCGCCCGATCGCGAGGCAGGTCTCGGTGTAGAACACGAAGAGCACGACGGCCGCGAGCAGCGCGGCGCAGAGGATCGCGACGAAGATACTCGCCGTGCGGATGTCGTCGTCCATGCCCCCGAGCGGCAGCAGCACGATCTCGACGATGACGAGCAAGGCGAGGAAGTCGAAGAAGCGCTCGATGGCGATCGAGCCGAGCAGCGCCCCCGGCGGTGTCTTGAGGCGACGGCCCGCGAGCACGGCGCGCGCGATCTCGCCGACGTGCGGGAACACGTAGTTCCCGGCGAGGCCGGCGAGCACGGCGGGCAGCAGGTCCCGGGTGTCCGCTTTCGCGAATGGCTCGACCAGGAAGCGCCAGCGCAGCGCCTTCAGGACGTAGTACGCAAGGAGGCAGGCGACGCCGAGGGCGATCTCGCCGGGATGCGCGTGCGCGAGCGCGGCCCCGAAAGCCGCCCAGTCGAGCTTGCGGACCGCGAGCCACAGGAACAGCCCGCCGAGCGCGGCGCCGGCGAGGAGGAGAAAAGCGCGGCGGCCGGGCATCGCGGGACGGTTCCGGTGCGGCTAGGTTGGAAAGACCGGCGTGAGCGTCGGCAGCGCCTTGCGGCCCGCGGCCGCGCGCCGCGCGTGCTCGCCCATCGTTACGGTCTCGTGGCTTGCCATCAGGATCGCGAAGAGGTCCGAGACGATCGCGAGTTTCTCGGCGCGTGCGAGGTCCATGCCGGGGAAGAAGGCGAGCGCCGGGCAGTCCTCGCGGCCCAAGAAATCGAGCGGGTGCAGCAGCAACGATGGATTCGTGCCCGTCATGCGGCAGGCGCCGAGCGCGAGGCGCAGGTAGCTGCGCGCCGCAATGCGCGAGAATTTCGCCAGGTAGATGAGGTAGGACAGGTGCATCGGCACCTTGAGGCCCGGCAGCGTCGTCACCGGGATCTCGAGCAGCTGCCCGCCCTGGAGTTTCCACCGGAACGGCCGCACCGGGCGCAGCGCGTCCTTCCAGGTGCCGAACAAGGCGCTGCGCTGCTCTTTCTCCTCATCCGTGAGCTTGCTGGTCGAGAAGAGGTAGGCGCGGGCCAGCGGGTTCAGGAGGTTCGGGAACACGGTCGCGTCGTAGTCGTAACCGCGGCGGCGCAGCGTCTCGAGCGTGTCCTCCGACAGGCTGAAGCCCGGCCCGCGAAAGCCACGCGGGCGCGCGCCAGTCGCGGCTTCGATCGCCACTTCGGCCTTCTGCAGTTCCTCGTCGAGCTCGGCGGCCGTGTAGAGATGCAGCCAGGGTTCGTGTCGGAAGCTGTGATTGCCGATCTCGTGGCCGGCGGCGGAAATGGAGCGAAGCGCCGCGCGGTTTTTCTCGAGCGCGGCGTCCTGGCCGACGATGAAGAAGGTGATCGTGAGCCGCCGTTCCGCGAGGAAGGCGAGGATCCGCGGCACGACGACGTCTAGGTAGGACGGGTGCGACTGCCAGCCGGCATCGCCATGGGTCTTCATGTAGGACCACTGGTTGTCGAGGTCCAGCGAAAGGCTCGCGTAGCGTGTCATGCGAGCTTGACCGGCTCGCCGTTCAACTTGAGCGAGCGCTGCGCGGCGTCTAGCACCTTGACGACGCGCAATCCGTCCTGCCCGTCGCTGACCGGCTGCTTGCGCGTGCGCACGCAATCGATGAAGTGGCGGCACTCGATCTGCAGCGGCTCGCCGACCTTGATGTAGGGCATCGTGATGTCGCCGAACCGGAGCCCGACGTACTCGGCGTAGGTGTTGTAGTCCTGGTTGACCTGGGCGCCCTTGTCGTAGATCCGCAGCTTCTCGTTCGCCTCGAGGTCGTCGAACACGGCCATCTTGCGATCGCCGACGAGCGTGAGCTTGCGGATCTTGTGCGGGTCGAGCCAGCTCACGTGGACGTGGGCCATCGCGCGGTCGCCGAAATTCATGGTGAGGAACACGACGTCCTCGACGCCCTTCTGCAGGTAGCTCTGGCCCCGTGCCGCGACGTCGGTCGGGGCGGCGCCGAGCAGGAACATGATCACCGAGATGTCATGCGGCGCGAAGTTCCACAGCGCGTTCTCGTCGGCGCGCACGGTGCCGAGGTTCACGCGCTGGCTGTAGATGTAGTAGAGGCGGCCGAGTTCCTCGCGCCCGATCATCTCGCGCAGGCGCGTCACGACCGGGTGGTACTCGAGCAGGTGCCCGACCATCAGCACGCGCTTGTTGGCCTCTGCGAGTGCGATCAGTTCGACCGCATGCGCGATCTCGAGCGTGAAGGGTTTTTCGACGTAGACGTCCTTGCCCGCTTCCAGCGCCATCTTGGCGACCGGGAAATGGCGCGGGGCGGGCGTCGCGATGACGACGGCCTGCACCTCGGGATCCTTCAGGACGGCGTCATAGTCGCGCGTCAGCGTCGTGCCGGGCAGCTGGCGGGCCACCTGGTCGAGCTTTTTCTGGTCGAGGTCGCAGACGTATTTGAGGTTCGCGTCCGGCAGCTGGTGGAAGTTTCGCGCCAGGTTCTTGCCCCAGCCACCCACGCCGACGACCGCGATCTGTACTGGATCCATGCGGTTCATCATCCCCTTGATCCAGCATGATATCGCGTCCGGGACGCGATATTGGGCGCCTCAAGCGTGACCGGCCGCACATTCCGGAGCCGGCGGCGACGGCCCTCTCAGGTGCCCGTGCGGGCCCTCAGGAATTCGAGTATCTGCGCGACGATCTTCGCGGATGCCGCGCCGTCGCCAAAAGCGCTCTGGACTCCCGCCGCGAAATCTGGTTCTCCGCGCGAAAGAACGGCGTCCCAGGCCGCGACGGCGGCCCGTATCCTCGCGTCGTCCGTTCCGGCGACCACGTTGCCGCCGCCCGTGACGGTTTCGACCCACTCCGTCTCCTCGCGCAGCGTCACGCAGGGCCTGCCGAGGAAAAAAGCCTCTTTCTGCAGGCCGCCGGAGTCGGTCAGCACCATGCGGGCGTCCGCCACGAGCGCGACCATGTCGAGGTAGCCGAGCGGCGGGACGGTCCGCAGGGCCTCGCGCGGCGGCAGCGCAAGGCCGGCGTCCTGAATTACGTGAGCTGTGCGCGGGTGCAGCGGCAGGATCACCGGCCGGGCAGGCGTCCCGATCCTCGCGAGTGTCGCCAGCAGTGCGGCCAGGCGCGGCGCATCCGTGTTTTCAGCGCGATGCAGCGTCGCGACGAGGTAGCCGCCGCGGGTAAGGCCGAGCGTCTCGAGGACGCGCGAGCGCTCGCGCGCGACCGGCGCGAAGGCGCGCAGCGCATCGAGCATCACGTCGCCGACCTGGCGGGCGCGGTCCGCGAGGCCCTCGCGCCCGAGATTGCGCATCGCCTCCGGCGTCGGCGCGAACAGGAGATCCGACAGGTGGTCCGCGACGAGGCGGTTCGTCTCCTCGGGCATGCGGCGATTGAAGCTGCGAAGTCCCGCCTCGACGTGCGCGACCGGCACGTGCAGCTTCGCCGCGGCGAGCGTCGCCGCGAGCGTCGAGTTGGTGTCGCCGTAGGTCAGCACCAGGTCCGGCCGGCGCTCCTGAATCGCCTGCTCGAGGCCCTCCAGCATGCGCGCCGTCTGGCGCCCGTGCGAACCGGAGCCGACGCCGAGGTCGAGGTCCGCCTCGGGTATGCCGAGCTCGGAGAAAAAGACGTCGGACAGGGCCGGGTCGTAGTGCTGTCCGGTGTGGATGACGACGCTTTCGATCGATGCGCCGCCGGTATTCGCCGCCTCGATCGCGCGGGCCACGGGCGCGAGCTTCACGAACTGCGGGCGCGCGCCGACCACCTGCATCAGTCGGACGGGCGGCTTCGCGGCGTCAGAGCTCCGTGACATGGCGTCCTTCGCGCCGGTAGCGGCGGCTGCAGGCCTCGCAGGCGGCCTCGCGGGTCGCGCCGTCGTCGCCGCCGATGTCGAGCCCGATGCCGCAGTAGCAGACCCAGCTCTTCACGCGTGCCGGGTTGCCGTAGACGACGGCATAGTCCGGGACGTCGCGGGTGACTACGCCGCCCGCGCCGACGACGCAGTAGCGGCCGAGGGTGACGCCGCAGACGATCGTGGCGTTCGCGCCGATCGAGGCGCCGCGCTTCACGAGGGTCCGGCGGTATTCGTCCTTGCGCTCGATGAAGCTGCGCGGGTTGATCACGTTCGTGAACACCATCGAGGGGCCCAGGAAGACGTCGTCTTCGATCAGGACGCCGGTGTAGATCGAGACGTTGTTCTGGATCTTGACGTTGTCGCCGACCACGCACTGCGGCGAGATCACGACGTTCTGGCCGATGTTGCAGCGCGCGCCGATCTTCGAGTCGCGCATCACGTGGCTGAAGTGCCAGAT
>DATBSX010000176.1:0-1876 GCA_036559565.1 Steroidobacteraceae bacterium
CGTGGCGGTCGTCGCGTTGACCGCGTCGGCAGCCTCGAGCTCGGTCGTGTGCTGTTCCGGCATGCGCACATGATACCGGGGTCGCTGCGCCAGCTCGCCGCTGCGGGCAACGCGGGTCATTCGGGCGGCAGTCCTACGTCCCGGATCAACTTGGTGAGCCGCGCCTCCTCGGCGTTCATGAGGCGCGCCGCCTCGGCGGGCGAGTTGCCGATGACCTCGGCGAGCATGCCGGCCATGCGTTCCTTGACGTCGGGCTCGGACAGCACCGCGACGATCTCGCGGTTGAGGAAATCGATGATCGGCTTGGGCGTCCTCGCCGGCACGATCACCGCCCCCCACGACGCCATCGCATAGCCCGGCACGCCCGCTTCCTGCATCGTCGGGACCTCGGGCAAGTACGGGGAACGCTTCTCGCCGCCGACCGCGAGGATCTTGAGCTTGCCGGCCTTCACGTGCGGCGTCACCGCGGCGACCGCGTCGAACATCACCTGCGTCTGGCCGGCAAGCAGGTCCGGGTGCGCCGCGCCGCTGCCTTTGTACGGGACGTCGATCATCTGCGTCCCGGTCGCCTGCATGAACGCGAGCGCCCAGAGCTGCGGGTTGCTGCCGCGTCCGGACGTCGCGACCGCGACCTTGTTCGGGTTCGCCTTCACGTACGCAATCAATTCGCGCACGTTGTTGACCGGCAGCGACGGATGCACGACCAGCCCGAGTTGCACCTGCGCGGTCATCGTCACCGGCGTCATCTCGTCGAGCCTGAACGGCAGCGTCTTGAACAGCGCCGGATTCGCGACGTGCGAGCTCGCCACCAGGCCCAGCGTGTAGCCGTCGGGTTCGGCGCGCGCGATCGTCTCGGTGCCGATGACCCCGTTCGCGCCGGCCTTGTTCTCGACGAACACGGCCTTGCCGCCCCAGCGCTTGGTGAGCTTGTCGGCGAGCACGCGCGCGGTGACGTCCGACGCGCCGCCCGGCGGGTACGGCACGAGGATGCGCACCGGCTTCTGCGGGTAGTCCTGCGCGACGGCGGCGCCGGCGAAAAGCGCGAGCGCGGCGATCGCGGCGGCACGGATGAGCTTCGACATGGATCGTCTCCGGAGTGAAGGGTCAGTAGGCGGGCTTGGTCGGGAACCATCCGGGGCGGCGCGGATCGAGGTACGCGCCGCTGATGTCCTGCACTTCGTAGTGCTCGACCGCCGCACGATCGAGCGTCACGCCGAGGCCGGGACCGTCGGGCACC
The DNA here is from genome assembly GCA_036559565.1 of Steroidobacteraceae bacterium. Taxonomy (GTDB): domain Bacteria; phylum Pseudomonadota; class Gammaproteobacteria; order Steroidobacterales; family Steroidobacteraceae; genus SCUD01. The sequence goes on from DATBSX010000176.1 coordinate 1,238, forward strand.
GTCAGCGTTCCGCGGTCGACCGCGAAGGGCGTGGTGATCACGTCGCCGACGAGGTGCGTGATCTCGTTGTCGATCGCGAGCGAGAGGTTCGGAATGCTCGCCGCGAGGTGCAGGTAGGCGGCCTGCGAGAAGCCGAGCTCGCCGCCGCTGTGCAGCGACACGGGAATGCCGACGCTTTCGGCGACCGCCGCGGACTTGACGGTCGGCCACAGGCCGCCGGCTTCGTGCGGGTCGAGCAGGATCACGTCCGCCGCGCGCATGCGCACGATGTTGCCGACGTCCTGCAGCGTGTATGCGCTCTCGTCGAGCGCGATCGGGATCGGCTGCTGCGCGCACAGCCGCGCGTGGCCGTCGAGGTCGTCGAGCTCGAGCGGCTGCTCGATATAGGTCGGATCGAGCGGGATCAGGCGCTGGCACTGGCGCTTCGCCGTGCCCGGCGTCCACGCGCCGTTGACGTCGAGCCGCAGCGGCGCGGCGGGCCCGATCACCTCGCGCACGAGGCGCGTGAGCTCGATGTCCGAGGCCTCGTCGTAGCCGATCTTGAGCTTGTACGTCTCGTAGCCCGCCGCCTGGTAGCGCTTGGTGTCGTCGACGAGCTTGCGTGGATCGCTTTCGAGCAGGTACGCCGCGAGCGGGATG
>DATBSX010000177.1:0-4815 GCA_036559565.1 Steroidobacteraceae bacterium
GTGCCGGGCTCGCGCCTGCGCGGCCGCACGCTGCTCATGTTCGGCGGCCTTGCGATCGCGCCGCTCCTGCTCGTGTTCGCGTTTTCCGTGACGTTCCTGACGCGGGGCATCGACAGCTGGTTCCACGCCGAGGTGCGCCAGGGACTCACCGACGCGCTCGGCCTCTCGCGCGCGGCGCTCGACCTGCGCATGCGCGAGTACCTCGACCGCACCTCGCGGATGGCGGCTCGCCTCGACGGGCTCGAGGGCAGCTCGCTCTACCTCGCACTCGACGAGGAGCTGCGCTCCTCAGGGGCCGAGGAACTCATCGTCACGAGCGCGGGCGGCCAGTCCATCGCATACAGCCGCGCGGGCATGCTGCATGCGCTGCCCGCGGTGCCGCCGGAGGAATTGCTGCTGCAGCTGCGGCAGGGACGGCCGCACGTCAGCTTGCAGCCGGCGCAGGGCGGCGGCTACCAGGTGCTGGCCGCGACCCCGATCCGCCCGGGGCCGGGCGCGCAAGGCTACCTGCTCGTCGCGACCTATCCCGTGCCGCAACGGCTCTCGGACCTCGCCGGCACCGTGCAGCAGGCCTACCAGCAGTACGGCCAGCTCTCGTTCCTGCGCGAGCCGCTCAAGGCAACGTTCGTGCTGACGCTCTCGCTCGTGCTGCTGATGGCGCTGCTCGCCGCGATGTACGGCGCACTGTATTTCTCCGAGCGCCTCGTGCGCCCGGTCCAGGACCTCATCGCAGGCACGCGCGCGGTCGCGAAAGGCGACTTCGACACACGCCTCTTGCGCCCGTCGCACGACGAGATCGGTTATCTCGTCACCTCGTTCAACGACATGACGAAGAAGCTCGCCCGCGCGCGCGAGGAGACCGAGCGAAGCCAGGCCGCGGTCGAGGCCGAGCGCGCGGCGCTCGCGGTCATCCTCGCGCGGCTGACGAGCGGCGTCATCTCGCTCGAGCCGGACCTTCGCATCCGTGTCGCGAACCAGGCCGCGGGCACCATCCTCGGCGTCGATTTCACGGACGCGGCAGGCAGGCCGCTGGCGGAAATCGCGGCCGGCCAGCCGCTCCTCGCCGAGCTGCACGAGGTGCTGCAACGGCACGTCGAGGCGGGCGAGACCGAATGGCGCGAGCAGGTCACGCTGCGGACCGAGACCGGCCGGCGCGAGTTCGTCTGCGCCTGCACGGCGCTGCCCGGCGATGCCGGTGCCCAGGGGCTCGTGCTGGTGTTCGACGAGGTGACGCAGCTCCTGCAGGCCCAGCGCCAGGCCGCCTGGGGCGAGGTCGCGCGCCGCCTCGCGCACGAGATCCGGAATCCGCTGACGCCGATCCAGCTCTCCGCCGAGCGCATGCGACGCAAGCTCATGCGCGGGCTCGGCGCTCCCGAGGCCGAGCTCCTCGAGCGGTCGACGCACACCATCGTGCAGCAGGTGGAGGCGATGAAGCAGATGGTGGCGGCATTCTCCGAGTACGCGAAGGCGCCCGAGATGCACGTGTCCGAGTTCGACCTCGGCGCGCTGATCCGGCAGGTCTCGGACCTGTACCACGCGCAGGACCCGCGCGTCGCTTTCGGCCTCTCGCTCGACCCGAAAGCGGCCCCGCTCGAGGCCGACCCGGGGCGCATCCGCCAGCTCCTGAACAACCTGCTGACGAACTCGCTCGAGGCGCTCGACGGGCGGGAGAATCCTGTCATCATGATCGAGACGCAGCGCGTGGGCGACCAGATCGCGCTGACCGTCGTCGACAACGGGCCCGGCTTCCAGGGTGGCCTGCTCGAGCAGGCATTCGATCCGTACGTCACCTCGAAGCCAAAGGGCACGGGGCTCGGGCTCGCCATCGTGCGGCGGATCGTCGAAGAGCACGGGGGACAGGTCGAGGTCGACAACGCGCCGCAGGGCGGCGCGAGGGTACGCTTGACATTGCCGGCAGTCGCGCGTGAGGCGCGGCGGGCCGAGGCGAGGAGAGAGAAAGCATGAGTTCGCCGAGAATTCTGGTCGTCGACGACGAGGCTGACATCCGGGGCCTGCTCTCGGAGATCCTCGCGGAGGAGGGCTACGAGATCGAGGTCGCGGCCGACGCGGCATCCGCGCGCCGCGCGGCTGCGCGCCAGGAGCCCGACCTCGTGTTCCTGGACATCTGGATGCCCGACATGGACGGCATCACGCTGCTGCGCGAGTGGAACGAGAAGAACACGCTCCACTGCCCGGTCGTCATGCTCTCGGGCCACGGCACGGTGGAGACGGCGGTCGAGGCGACCCGGCTCGGCGCCTTCGACTTCGTGGAGAAGCCGCTCTCGATCGCTAAGCTGTTGCGGACGGCGGAGCGCGCGCTCGAGGCCGGCAAGCGCCGGCGCCAGGCGCATCGCACGCTGATCCCGCCGCTGGTCGCGCCGGTCGGCAAGAGCCGCCTGATGCAGAAGCTGCGCGAGCAGGTGCAGCAGGTCGCGGCCCATGACGCGCCCGTGATGCTGGTCGGCGAGCCGGGCACCGGCCGCGAGGCTTTTGCGCGTTACATGCATTCGCTCGGGCCGCGCGCCGCCGGGCCCTTCGTCGTCGTGAGCTGCGCGAGCCTCGACGATACGAACGCGGCGGACAAATTGCGCGGCGTCGCCTCCGGCGCCAAGCCCGAACCCGGGCTCTTCGAGCAGGCGCGCGGCGGCACGCTGTTCCTGGGCGGCGTCGAGGACCTGACGCCGAACGCCCAGCGCCTGCTGCTCGCGGATCTCGGACAGCACGGCTGGCAGCGCCCGGGCTCGACCGAGGTCATCCCGTTCGACGCGCGTTTCATCACGGGGGCGCAGCCCGGGCACGACGGTCCCGCGAGCGGCCTCCGGCGCGACCTGATGGCGCACCTCGAGGTCATCTCGATCCGCATCCCGCCGCTTCGGGAATATGCCGAGGACGTCCCGGACCTGCTGCGCCACTACGTGGACCGCCTGGTGGACGAGGAGGCCATGACATTCCGGCGCTTCTCGGTCGCGGCGCAGAACCGGCTCCGAAACTACCCCTGGCCGGGCAACGTGCGGGAGCTGCGGAACCTCGTCCAGCGCGTGCTGATCATCGGCGGACCCGAGGAGATCGGCCTCGATGAAATCGAGCAGCACCTCGTCGCCCAGCAGACTCCCGACGAGCCGCTCGTGAAGCAGGACCTGCTCGCGCTGCCGCTGCGGGAGGCGCGGGAGCAGTTCGAGCGGGCCTATCTCCTGCAGCAGCTCATGCTCTGCAACGGGAAGGTCGGCCTGCTCGCGAAGCGCGTCGGCATGGAGCGCACGCACCTGTACCGCAAGCTGCGCTCGCTGGGCGTAGACTTCCGGCAAATCAGCGAAGATTGATCGTTCAACTTACGGAGACCAAGGCCATGTTTACGAGAAAAATGCTGGTGGCGGCCATAGCCGCGACGGGCCTGATCGGCGCCGTCGCCCATGCCGCCGAGGAAACGAAGCGGTCATTCGGGGAATACACGGACGACACCATGCTGCTCGGCAAGGTGAAGTCGGCGCTCGGCAGCGACAAGACGACCGAGGCCGGCGAAATCAACGTCGAAGTCAACAAGGGTATCGTTCAGCTGAACGGTTTCGTCGATACCGCCAAGGAAAAGGCCCAGGCCGAGACGGTTGCGAAAGGCGTCAAGGGCGTGAAGCAGGTTGAAAACAACCTCATCGTCAAGACGGCGAGCGCGTCGACGGGCCAGTCGATCGACGACTCGGGCATCACCTCGAAGGTCAACACGGCGCTGGTCAAGAACGAGCAGACCAAGGCCGGCGACATCAAGGTCCAGACCGAGAGCGGCGTCGTCCAGCTTTCCGGCTTCGTGGACAGCCAGTCGCAGAAGGACGCCGCCGGCAAGGTGGCGCGGTCGGTCGCGGGCGTGAAGTCCGTGAAGAACAACCTTCGCGTCAAGGGCACGTAAGGAAACTGCGAAGGGGACTGTCCCCTTTGAAGGTGCCTGTCCCCTTTGAATGTGCGCGCAGCGCGCCTTCAAAGGCGGACTGTCCCCTCCGGGTCTTAATCCCCTACTTTCACGACGAGAAAGTCGACCTCGGCTTCCTTCAACCGCTGCCGCACGCGGTTCAGCTCCGCCGGATCGCTGATCGGCCCGATCCGCACGCGGTGCCAGGTGTCGTTGTCGATCGCAACCCGCTGCACGTTCGACTCGATGCCCTGCAGGGCGAGCTGCGCGCGCACGCGGTCGGCGTCCTCGAACTTCTTGTATGAGCCGGCCTGCAGCACGTAGGCGCCCTTCGGCTCCGCGGCCTCGGGCGTATCGCGCGGCATCACGACTTCCTTCTCGGGGACGACCACCTCGAAGTTCGGCAGCATCTGGTAGAAGTCGTATCGCTCAGGCGGCTCCTCGGCGGCCGACGCGCTCGCCGAGGCGGGCACGGCGCCGGCATCGGCTTTCTGCCCGGCTTCCGGTTCGCCGGGAACGCGCGGGTCGAAGAGATAGAACCCGAAGCCGACCGCGAGGCCCGCGACGAGGCCGATGAAGAGGCCGGTCCAACCGGAGAACCCTTCCCGCCGTCCGCGGCTGCGCTTGTAGTCGCGTGCGACCATCACATCGTCTCGGGCGCAGAGACGCCGAGGATCGCGAGGGCGTTCTGCAGCACCTGGCGCGCCGCGGCGATCAGCGCGAGCCGGGCGTTCCGGACGCTTGCGTCGTCCACGATGAATTGCAGCGCGGCGTAACAGGCATGGAAGGCCTGCGCGAGCTCGCGCAGGTAATGGACCACGAGGTGCGGCGCGCGCTGCTCGGCGCCGAGGCGCACCACCTCGGGCCAGCGCGAGATCTCCCGCATCAGCGCGAGCTCCGCCGGCTCGCCGAGGGAG
>DATBSX010000178.1:0-7088 GCA_036559565.1 Steroidobacteraceae bacterium
TTCAGCCCGCATAGGCTCGACGACTTGCGCTGCGCCCTCCACGTGCACGCCGGATATGACCGGCCGACCCCTGGTTAGTTCGCAAGGTGGTGGGTGGGCGGGCGAAAGCCCCTCCTGGGGTGAGATAACGCCCTGATTCTATCAAGAGAACCGGATCCGGGCCTTCAGGCGGCGAAATTCATTCGGGGCAAGGGCCGCGCGTGGCAGGACCCATCCGTAGCGGCGGTGGCCGACCCGGATATCCACGACTGCGAGCGACTCGTACGCGCGTGAACCGGGTCCCAGTTCCGCGCGCAGCCACTGCGGGGATCGCGAGAGTCGCGCGCGGCAGCCGCCTTTGGCATCGAGGTCAATCGCCGCGAGTGCGCAGTGCCTGCCCGGCAGCCGCCGGAGCGACAGTGCGAAGCCTGCGATCGCGGCAAGCGTCAGCAGCAGCGCGAGCGGCACATCGACGCGCGCGAGCCAGGGAGCCGCGGCCGCCAGGGTGTGCGCGAGGAGCGCAACCGCAGCGAGCCGCGGCGACGCGGCCGGCTCAATCGCGGCCGCGAACGATGTCATCGACGATTGCCGCGTGTGCGGCATCGGGGGGCCGTGCACCGCCGATCAGCCAGTCTGCAAGGTCCGGGTCGGGCTGCTCGAGCAGCCACTCGAATGCGAGCCGCGCATGGGCGTCGGCCGCTGGCCAGCCCCGCTCGAGCCAGCGCTCGAGCAGCACGTCGAGCTCCTTCATGCCGCGCCGGCAGTGCCACCTGAGGCGACCATGCTCGGGATCGTGCATGGCCTACTCGTCGTGTTCGACGATGCGCCGCTTGATGTCCGCAATGGCGCGCGCGGGATTCAGGTCCTTGGGACAGGCCTCGGTGCAGTTCATGATCGTGTGGCAACGGTAGAGCTTGAACGTGTCGTCAAGCTCCTGGAGGCGCTCGGCCCCCGCGCCGTCCCTCGTGTCGACGATCCACCGGTAGCTCGCGAGCAGCGCCGCGGGGCCGAGGAAGCTGTCCGAGTTCCACCAGTAGCTGGGGCAGGACGTCGAGCAGCAGGCGCAGAGGATGCAGGCCGACGGCCGGTCGATGTGCTCCTGGTCGGACGGCGCCTGGCGCCGTTCGCCGGTTGCCGGCGGCGGGTCCTTGGCCTTGAGCCAGGGCTCGACGGCGGCGTACTGGGCGTAAAACTCGGTGAGGTCGGGCACCAGGTCCTTCACGACCGGCAGGTGCGGCAACGGGAAAATGCGAACCGCGCCGCGAACCGCGGCGATCGCCTGCGTGCACGCGAGCGTATTGACGCCGTCGATGTTCATCGCGCAGGAACCGCAGATTCCCTCGCGGCAGGAGCGACGGAAGGTGACCGTCGAATCCACCTCGTTCTTGATCTTGATGAGCGCGTCGAGAACCATGGGCCCGCAGCGATCGAGGTCGATGTCGTAGGTGTCGACCCGCGGCGCCACATCGGAATCCGGATCCCAGCGGTAGATCCGGAACTGCCGGACGCGGACGGCGTCCGCGGGCGCCGGATGGTGCCGGCCAGGCTGGTCGCCGTAGCGCGAATTCGGCGGTAATCGGAACTTTGCCATCGCGGGTTCGCTCCCTTCAGTAGGCCCGGACTTGCGGCGGAATGCGTTCGACATCGCCCGTCAGGGTTTCGAGCTGGACGGGCCGCGTATCGAATCGCACGCCGCCGGCCTCGTCCACCCAGGCCAGGCTGTGCTTCATCCAGTTTGCGTCGTCGCGCGCCGGGAAGTCCTCGCGCGCGTGCGCGCCGCGGCTTTCGGTGCGTTTGCGCGCCGAGTGGATCGTCGCGAGCGACTGGCCGAGCAGGTTGTCGAGCTCGAGCGCCTCGATGAGGTCCGTATTGAAGATGAGCGAGCGATCCGAGATCCTGAGATCGCGCATGGACTCGTGGCATCGGCCGATCGCCGCGCAACCCTCTGCGAGGGTCTCGCCGGTGCGGAACACGGCGGCGTCACGCTGCATCGCACGCTGCATTTCGTCGCGAAGCGCCGCGGCAGGACGGCTCCCGGCGGCGCTGCGGATCCGGTCGAAGCGGGCGAGCATGGGATCCATGGCGCGCGGGGCCGGCTCCGCAACGCTCGCACCCGGCCGCAGCGACTTCGCGCAATGCGCCGCGGCCGCGCGGCCGAACACGACGAGGTCGAGCAGCGAATTGGAGCCCAGCCGGTTTGCCCCGTGCACCGACACGCAGGCCGCCTCGCCGATCGCCATGAGTCCGGGGACGACCTTTTCCGCGCCGCCTTCGCGCGTCAGCGCCTGGCCGAGGACGTTGCAGGGGATCCCGCCCATGTTGTAGTGGACGGTGGGCTGTACTGGAATCGGGGCGCGCGTGACGTCGACGTTGGCGAAGATCTTCGCGGTCTCCGCGATGCCCGGCAGTCGCTTGGCGATAACGTCGGCGCCGAGATGCTCGAGGTGCAGGAAGAGGTGGTCCTTGTGCGGCCCGACGCCGCGGCCCTCGCGAATCTCGATCGTCATGGCTCGGCTCACGACGTCGCGCGAGGCGAGGTCCTTCGCGTTCGGTGCGTAGCGCTCCATGAAGCGCTCGCCCTCGGAGTTCCTGAGCACGCCGCCCTCGCCGCGCACGCCCTCGGTAATGAGGCAGCCGGCACCGTAGATGCCGGTCGGGTGGAACTGCACGAACTCCATGTCCTGCAACGGCAGCCCCGCGCGCAGGACCATGCCGTTGCCATCGCCCGTGCAGGTGTGCGCCGAGGTGCAGGAGAAGTAGACCCGGCCGTAGCCGCCGGTCGCGAGGATCGTCGCCTGCGCGAGAAAGCGGTGCAGCGTGCCGGCTGCCATGTCGAGCGCGAGCACGCCGAGGCAGGCGCCCTCCTCAATGATGAGGTCGATCGCGAAATACTCGATGAAGAACTTTGCGCGGTGCTTGAGGCTCTGCTGATAGAGCGTGTGGAGCATGGCGTGGCCGGTGCGGTCCGCGGCCGCGCAGGTCCGCTGCGCGATGCCCTTGCCGTAGTGCGTCGTCATGCCGCCGAAGGGCCGCTGGTAGATGCGCCCGTCCTCGGTGCGCGAGAACGGAAGCCCGTAGTGCTCGAGTTCGATCACCGCCGCGGGCGCTTCGCGGCACATATAGGCGATGGCATCCTGGTCGCCCAGCCAGTCCGAACCCTTGACCGTGTCGTAAAAGTGGTAGCGCCAGTCGTCCTCGCCCATGTTGCCGAGCGCCGCGCTGATGCCGCCCTGCGCCGCCACCGTGTGGCTGCGCGTCGGAAACACCTTCGTGATGCAGGCCGTGTCGAGGCCAGCCTCGGCGAGGCCGAGCGTCGCGCGCAGCCCCGCTCCGCCCGCGCCGACGACGACGACGTCCGAGCGATGGTCGATCACGGTGTAGGCGCTCATCCGGCACCGCCCGTGACGAGCCGGTACAGCGCATACGCGAGTGCGAGCGCTGCCGCCGCGTGCGCGAAGCGTGACAGGCCGATCGTCAGGCTGCGCAGCGACCCGCGCACGTAGTCTTCGACCACGACTTGCACGCCGAGCATCGAATGCCACAGCAGCGTCGCGCCGAAGAGTGCGGCGAGGAACGCCTGCAACGGCTTCGCGAACCAGCCCGAGACGACCGCGTAGTCGAGCGTGGGCTGCCGCAAGAGCGCAATCAGGAACCAGAGGCCGAGCGGCAGCAAGGCGATCGAAGTCAGGCGCTGGTTGCGCCAATGGCGGCTCCCGCTGCCCGGCCGGCCGCTCACGGCAGGCCCGCCACGAAATGTCCGGCCGGCGTCAGGACGACGGTTGCCAGCAGCGCGGCTGCCGCGAGCAGGACAACGACCGCGCCCGAGCGGCGCGCGACTTTCTTCTCGAAGCCATGGCCCGCGTCCCAGGCGAGATGACGGCAACCGGCAAGCAGGTGGTACCAGAAGGCCGCGAGCGCGAGCAGCAGCGCGATCCGCATCGCGAGCGTCGAGAAGAAGCGGACCGCGCAAGCGTAAGCGTCGGGACCAAGCGCCGCCGCAAGGAGCCAGCCGACCAGGAGAAAGCCGCAGGCGGAAAGGTAAAGCCCGCTCGCGCGATGCAGGATCGACAGCACCATCGTGTACATCGGCCGGTACACCTGCAGGTGCGGGGATAACGGCCGTTCGGCGGGTTGTGGCATCGCTAAGCTATTCTGCCAGAAGGGATCAGGGGTTCCCACGGCCAATTGCCGCGCGTTCGTGAAGATGTGCTGCGCTACGATGGCGCGATGGGGATCACGCGCGTTGCGCCGCTGCCCGCCTATTCCGTCGTCGCGGTCACCGGCCGCGACGCGCGCACCTTCCTGCAGGGCCAGCTCTCGAACGACATGCTGGGCCTAGAGCGCCACCCGGGCATGCTGGCTGCATCCTGCAACCGGCAGGGCCGCGTGCTCGCGACGCTGCGCCTCGCCGCCGACGGCGACGACGTGCTGCTCGTGCTGCACCGGGTGCTCGCCCCGACGCTGATCGCGCAGCTCTCCTCCTTCGTGTTGCGCGCGGACGTTCGCTTCGCGGACGGCAGCGACAAGCTCCAGGTCGTGGGCCTCATCGACGCCGAGCCTGACGCGCACTGGTCGCAGGCCGCGGCTGCGGCTGCGGGTCTTGCGATGCTGGTGGCCAGCCCGAGGCGGATCCTGCTCGCAGGCTCGCGCCGCGCACTCGAAGCGGCGCTGGTCGCCATACCGCGCACGACGCCCGAGGACTGGGAACGGATCTGCGTTGCCGACGGCGAGCCGGCGATCATGCCGGCAACCGCCGCGCTCTGGCTCCCGCAGATGCTGAACCTCGACCTGATCGGCGCCGTCAGTTTCAGCAAGGGCTGTTACGTCGGCCAGGAAATCGTCGCGCGCGCGCAGCACCTCGGGCGGATCAAGCGCCGCACCCTGCGTTACGTCGGTCCGCCGGATGCGGCGCTGCAGCCGGCACAGGCGCTCTTCAGCGGGGAGACGCTCGCCGCCCAGGTCGTCATTTCCGCGCGCGACGACGCCTCGACCCAGTGCCTCGCAGTGGTTGAGTTGCGCTTCTGCAGCGACCTGCTCGGGACGAAGCCCGGCGGCTCTGAATTCGTGCCCGCCGACCTCCCCTACGCAATCCCCGCACCGGCGCCCGACGACGAGGAGTGAGTCGAGGGCTGGGGCAAGAGGCCCTGCCTTTTTCCTTCGGTCCTTCGGGAAAAAGGCAGGGCCTCTTGCCCCAGCCCGCACCCTATTCTTCGGTCGTCTGGTTCCGCAACTGCGGGAACAGAAGGACGTCCCGGATGCTGGCCGAATCCGTCAGCAGCATGACGAGCCGGTCGATCCCGACGCCGAGCCCGGCAGCAGGCGGCATCCCGTACTCGAGCGCTCGGATGTAATCGGCATCGAAGTACATCGCCTCGAGGTCGCCAGCCGAGCGGCGTCGGACCTGCTCCCGGAAGCGCTCGGCCTGATCCTCGGGGTCGTTCAACTCCGAGAACCCGTTCGCGAGCTCGCGCCCGTCCACGAAGAACTCGAAGCGATCTGTCACGAACGGGTCCGAGTCGCGCCGCCGCGAGAGCGGCGACACTTCGGTCGGGTAGGAATGGATGAACGTCGGCTGCAGCAGGCCGCGCTCGCAGGTCTTCTCGAAGATCGCGAGCTGAAGCGCCCCGGCCCCGTCGTCCTTGGCTGGCTCGATGCCGAGCTTCGTGCAGGCCGGCCGGAGGTACGACGCGTCGCGCAGGCGCGCGCGGTCGAGACCGGGGTTCGCCGCGGCGACCGCTTCCTCGACCGACTGCCTCGCAAACGGCGTCGCGAAATCGATGGCCCGGCCCTGGTAGGTGATGCTGCGGCTGCTCGCGACGGCGAGCGCGAGGCCCTGCATCATCCGCTCGACGAGGCCCATGAAGTCTGCGCAGTCGGCATACGCCTGGTACAACTCCAGCATCGTGAACTCGGGGTTGTGCTGCGTCGAGAGCCCCTCGTTCCTGAAGTTCCGGTTGATCTCGTAGACGCGCTCGAAGCCGCCGACCACCAGGCGCTTCAAATAGAGCTCGGGCGCGATGCGCAGGTACATGTCCTGGCCGAGGGCGTTGTGGTGCGTGACGAAGGGCCTCGCGACGGCGCCGCCCGGAATCGGCTGCATCATCGGCGTCTCGACTTCGAGGAAGCCCTGGGCGTCCAGGAAGTCGCGCAGGAAGCGCACGATTCGCGTGCGCGTCTCGAACACCTGGCGCGCCTCGCCGTTGATGATGAGGTCCACGTAGCGCTGCCGGTAGCGCGCCTCGGTGTCGGCGAGCCCATGCCACTTGTCGGGCAGCGGGCGGAGCGCCTTGACGAGGAGCCGCACGGACTCCGCACGCACGGAGAGCTCGCCCGCGCGCGTGCGCATGAGCACGCCCTGCGCCGCGACGATGTCGCCGACGTCCCAGCCCTTGAATTCGTCGTAGGCGGCGGCAAGCGCCTCCGCCTGCAGGTAGACCTGGATCTGGCCGCTCGAGTCCTGCAGCTTGGCGAAGGACGCCTTGCCCATCACGCGCTTGAACAGCATGCGGCCCGCGACGCGCACGCGCACCGGGTTCGCGCCCAGCCATTCGTCGCTGCGCTCGGCATAGGTCGCGTGCAGGTCGGCCGCGAGCGCGTCGCGGCGGAAGTCATTCGGGTAGGCGACGCCCGCCTCGCGCAACCGCGCAAGCTTGGCGCGCCGCTCGGCGATCAGCGCGTTCTCGTCGGCGGCGGGGGTGGGCTCTGGCGTCGTCATGCCGGCAGCTTACAGGCCCTGCTTCAGGCTCGCCTCCATGAACGGATCGAGCGCGCCGTCCAGCACGGCCGAGGTGTTCCCGGTTTCATGGCCGGTGCGAAGGTCCTTGATTCGCGACTGGTCGAGCACGTACGAGCGGATCTGGTGACCCCAGCCGACGTCGGTCTTCTGGTCTTCCAGCACGCGCGCAGCGGCGTTTCGCTTGTTGACCTCGAGCTCGTAGAGCTTCGCCTTCAGCATCTTCATCGCGGTCGAGCGGTTCTTGTGCTGGCTGCGCTCGCCCTGGCAGGCGACGACGATGCCGGATGGCAGGTGCCGGAGGCGCACGGCGGAATCCGTCTTGTTGACGTGCTGCCCGCCCGCCCCGCTCGCGCGATACGTGTCCATCTCGATG
>DATBSX010000179.1:0-3949 GCA_036559565.1 Steroidobacteraceae bacterium
TCGAGCTGGGCTTCGAGCGACAGCGGGATGTGCACGGCCATCTGGTCGCCGTCGAAGTCCGCGTTGAACGCGGTGCAGACGAGCGGGTGCAGCTGGATCGCCTTGCCCTCGATCAGCACCGGCTCGAATGCCTGGATGCCGAGGCGGTGCAGCGTCGGTGCGCGGTTCAGCAGCACCGGATGCTCGCGGATCACCTCTTCGAGGATGTCCCAGACTTCCGGGCCCTCGCGCTCGACCAGGCGCTTGGCCGCCTTGATCGTCGTCGCCAGCCCACGCAGCTGGAGCTTGTGGAAGATGAACGGCTTGAAGAGCTCGAGCGCCATCTTCTTCGGCAGGCCGCACTGGTGCAGGCGGAGCGTCGGGCCGACCACGATGACCGAGCGGCCCGAGTAGTCCACGCGCTTGCCGAGCAGGTTCTGGCGGAACCGGCCCTGCTTGCCCTTGATCATGTCGGCGAGCGACTTCAGCGGGCGCTTGTTCGTGCCCGTGATCGCGCGGCCGCGGCGGCCGTTGTCGAGGAGCGCATCCACCGACTCCTGCAGCATGCGCTTCTCGTTCCGGACGATGATGTCCGGCGCGTTCAGCTCGAGCAGCCGGCGCAGGCGGTTGTTGCGGTTGATGACGCGGCGGTACAGGTCGTTCAGGTCCGAGGTCGCAAAGCGGCCGCCGTCGAGCGGCACCAGCGGGCGCAGGTCCGGCGGAAGCACCGGCAGCATCGTCAGCACCATCCACTGCGGGCTGTTGCCGGACTCGATGAACGACTCGAGCAGCTTCAGGCGCTTGGTGAGGCGCTTGATCTTGGTCTCGGAGGTCGTGCCTTCGATCTCGCCGCGGACCTTTGCGGTCTCGGCCGCGAGGTCGATCGACTTCAGCAGCTCGAGGATCGCCTCGGCGCCCATGCGCGCGTCGAACTCGTCCCCGTACTTCTCGATCGCCTCGAGGTACATCTCGTTCGACAGGAGCTGCCCGCGCTCGAGCGGCGTCATGCCCGGGTCGACGACCACGAAGGCCTCGAAGTAGAGCACGCGCTCGAGGTCGCGCAGGGTCATGTCCACCATCAGGCCGATGCGCGAGGGCAGCGACTTCAGGAACCAGATGTGCGCGACCGGGCTCGCGAGCTCGATGTGGCCCATGCGCTCGCGCCGGACCTTCGACTGCGTCACTTCGACGCCGCACTTCTCGCAGATCACGCCGCGGTGTTTCAGGCGCTTGTACTTGCCGCACAGGCACTCGTAATCCTTCACGGGCCCGAAGATCTTGGCGCAGAACAGGCCGTCACGCTCCGGCTTGAACGTGCGGTAGTTGATCGTCTCGGGCTTGCGCACCTCGCCGTACGACCAGGACTTGATCATGTCCGGCGACGTCAGCGCGATCCGGATCGAGTCGAAATTCTCGACCTGGACCTGGGGCTTGAAGAACTTCATGAGGTCTTTCATTCGTTCACCCTTCCTGTTCCAGCTCGATGTTGATCGCGAGCGAACGGATTTCCTTGACCAGCACGTTGAAGGATTCCGGCATCCCGGCGTCCATCGAGTGGTTGCCGTCCACGATGTTCTTGTACATCTTGGTGCGGCCGTTCACGTCGTCGGACTTGACGGTCAGCATTTCCTGCAGCGTGTACGCGGCGCCGTAGGCCTCGAGCGCCCACACTTCCATCTCGCCGAAGCGCTGTCCGCCGAACTGCGCCTTGCCGCCGAGCGGCTGCTGTGTGACCAGGCTGTACGGTCCCGTGGAACGGGCGTGCATCTTGTCGTCGACCAGGTGGTTCAGCTTCAGCATGTACATGTAGCCGACCGTGACCTGCCGGTCGAAGGCTTCGCCTGTGCGGCCGTCGGTCAGGGTGGTCTGGCCGGACACCGGCAGGTCGGCGAGCTCGAGCAGGCCCTTGATCTCGGCCTCGCTCGCGCCGTCGAACACCGGCGTCGCCATCGGCACGCCGTCGACCAGGTTCCGCGCCAGCTCCTGGATCTCGGCGTCGGTGAAGGACGCGATGTCCTCCTTCTGGCCGCCGGTCTGGTTGTAGATGCGGTCGAGGAGCTTGCGCAGGTCCGCCATCGCCTCGTTGGCCTCGATCATCTTGCCGATCTTCGTGCCGAGGCCTTTCGCGGCCCAGCCGAGGTGGGTCTCGAGGATCTGGCCGATGTTCATGCGCGAAGGCACGCCGAGCGGGTTCAGCACGATGTCGATCGGGCTGCCGTCCGCCAGGTACGGCATGTCCTCGACCGGGACGATCGTGGAGACGACGCCCTTGTTTCCGTGCCGGCCGGCCATCTTGTCGCCCGGCTGGATGCGGCGCTTCACCGCGAGGTAGACCTTGACCATCTTCAGCACGCCCGGGGCGAGGTCGTCGCCCTGGGTGATCTTGGTCTTCTTGCCCTCGAAGCGGCGCTCGAATTCCTTGTGCTGCTCGGCGAGCCGCTTGCGCGCGGCCTCGAGCGCGGCCGACGGTCCCTCGTCGCGCATGCGGATCTCGAACCACTCCTCGTGCGGCAGTTCGTCGAGGAACTCGACGGTCACCGGCGCGCCCGCCTTCATCCGGCGCGGCCCGCCGCTCGCAACCTCGCCGACGAGCGCAGCGCGCAGGCGCGCGAACAGGTCGTCCTCGAGGATGCGGCGCTGGTCGTTCAGGTCCTTGCGGACCTTCTCGATCTCCGCCTTCTGGATCGCAAGCGCCCGGCTGTCCTTCTCGACGCCGTCGCGCGTGAAGACGCGCACGTCGATCACGGTGCCGTCCATGCCGGGCGGCACGCGCAAGCTCGTGTCCTTCACGTCGGAGGCCTTCTCGCCGAAGATCGCGCGCAGGAGCTTCTCCTCCGGCGTCAGCTGCGTCTCGCCCTTCGGCGTGACCTTGCCGACCAGGATGTCGCCCGCCTTGACCTCGGCGCCGATGAACACGATGCCGGCTTCATCCAGCTTCGCGAGCGCGGTGTCGCCGACGTTCGGGATGTCCGCGGTGATTTCCTCGGGCCCGAGCTTCGTGTCGCGCGCGACGCAGGTCAGCTCCTCGATGTGGATCGTCGTGAAGCGGTCCTCGATGACCACCCGCTCCGAGATCAGGATCGAGTCCTCGAAGTTGTAGCCGTTCCACGGCATGAACGCGACCAGCATGTTCTGGCCGAGCGCGAGCTCGCCGAGGTGCGTGGACGGTCCGTCCGCCAGCACGTCGCCCTTCGCGATCGTGTTGCCGACGCGCACCAGCGGCTGCTGGTTGATGCAGGTGTTCTGGTTCGAGCGCGTGTACTTCGTGAGGTTGTAGATGTCGACGCCCGGCTCGCCGGCCGTGACCTCACCCTCGTTGACGCGGACCACGATGCGCGACGCGTCCACCGAGTCGACCGCGCCGCCGCGGCGGGCGATGACCGCAACGCCCGAGTCGATGGCGACCGTGCGCTCGATGCCCGTGCCGACCAGCGGCGTGGACGAGCGCAGCGTCGGCACCGCCTGGCGCTGCATGTTCGAGCCCATCAGGGCGCGGTTCGCGTCGTCGTGCTCGAGGAACGGGATCAGCGCGGCCGCGACCGACACGATCTGGCGCGGCGACACGTCCATGTACTCGATGCGCTCGGTCGGCATCAGCGTGAATTCGTTCTGGTAGCGGCAGGAGACGAGTTCATCGGTGAAGCGGCCCTTCTCGTCGAGCGGCGCGTTCGCCTGCGCGATGACGAACTCGCTCTCCTCGATCGCCGACAGGTAGTCCACCTCGCCCGTCACGCGCTTCTCGCGCACGCGGCGGTACGGCGTCTCGAGGAAGCCGTACTTGTTGGTGCGCGCATAGACCGCGAGCGAATTGATCAGGCCGATGTTCGGTCCTTCCGGCGTCTCGATCGGGCACACGCGGCCATAGTGGGTCGGGTGCACGTCGCGCACCTCGAACCCGGCGCGCTCGCGCTTGAGGCCGCCCTCGCCGAGCGCCGACACGCGGCGCTTGTGCGTGATCTCGGACAGCGGG
>DATBSX010000180.1:0-10371 GCA_036559565.1 Steroidobacteraceae bacterium
GTCTCGGGCGGTGCGTCGGCGCTCCTCGAAGTGCCGGCGCCTGGTGTCGGTCTCGAGGAGCTGCGCGCGCTGTTCGACCGCTCGCTCGCCGAGCGCCTCGACATCGAACGGCTGAATCGGGAGCGCGTCGCGCTCTCGCGCATCAAGGGCGGCCGCCTGCCGGGACTCTTCACCGGAGCGCGGATTGAAGCCTTCATGATTTCGGACGTTCCGCGCGACGATCCCGCGGTGCTCGCTTCCGGATTGCTGGATGATCCGCGCGTCGCGCCGCGGCTCGTCGGTTCGCTCGACGATGCCCTGGACGCGATCCTGCGCGCGGCGTCCGCGCGCGGCATCCGGGCCGTGCGTGCAAGCCAGCGGCTCGCGGGTGACGCCGAGGCAGCGGCGCGCAGGATCTGCCACGAGCTCGCGGTCGGCGACGCGGATCTCGTCATTCACGGCGGCGAGGCGCTCGTGCGATTGCCAGCGAACCCCGGCCGCGGCGGCCGATGCCAGCATCTCGCGGTCGCGGCCGCGCAGAGCATCGCGGGCCATGCGGACTACGTGCTCCTGGCCGCAGGCACCGACGGGCGGGACGGCGCGAGCGAGGATGCCGGCGCCATCGTGGATGGAGGGACGCTGGCGCGCGCGTCGGATGCGGGACTCGAGGCGGCCGCTGCGCTTGCGGCGGGCGATTCAGGCACGCTGCTTGAAGCGACCGGCGATCTGCTCGATACCGGCCTCACCGGCACGAACGTGGGCGATATCGTGCTGGCGCTGCGCTGCCCACCGGCGGTTTCGCCCGCCATGTAGAATGCCCGCATGTCAGCACGGGTTCTGATCATTGACGACCAGAACGACTTCCGGCGGCTGCTGGCACGCCACATCCACACGGGTTTCGAATCTCCCTCGGTCGCCGAGTACGACCCGTCTGCGCGTGGACGTCTGCCGGCCGACTTCTCCGGCAGCGCCTACGATGCCGTGCTGCTCGGGGACATGCCGGGCGAGGAGTTCGGCATCGATTGGCTGCGCGACCTCAGCCGTCGCAATGGCTTCCCGCCGATCATCTATTTCCTGACGAAGCCGTCGCCTGAAATCGAGGAAGTTGCGATTCATGCCGGGGCGCACGCCTGCCTCGCGCGCCAGAAAGTGGATCACGGCATCCTGATTGCGGCGCTGCGTTCCGCGCTTGCCCGACGCGGCCAGTTCTCGCGGCCGGCGTCGCGAACGGCCGAAACCGCGCGCGCGGCCCAGTTCGGCGACGCGACGATCCGCGGATTCCGTTACGTCAGCCAGCTCGCCGATAGCCCGGTCTCGAGCGTGTACCTCGCCGAGAGCGAGAAGAGCGGGTCGAAAGTGGCGCTCAAGGTTTTGCATCAGCCGCCGGACGAGGGTGCGGGCGTCCGCAACTTCGACCGGTTCCTGCGCGAGTACCAGATTGCCGCCGCCATCGTGCACCCGAACATCGCGCGGGTGCTCGACTTCGGCGTTGCCGACGACCACGCATTCATCGCGATGGAATACTTTCCGCTCGGCGACCTGCGCGGGCGCATCAAGTTGGGCATCCCGCCGCTGCGGGCCCTGACCTTCCTGCGCCAGATGGCCGAGGCGCTTAAGGTGCTGCACGACGCGGGCGTGCTGCATCGGGACCTCAAGCCCGGCAACGTCATGCTGCGCAACGAGCAGTCAGTCGCCCTGATCGACTACGGGCTCTCGAAGCACATCGAACTCGACGCGTCGCTGACAAACAGCGGCGAGATCTTCGGCACGCCGTACTACATGAGCCCGGAGCAGGGGCACGGCCGCGACACCGACGCGCGCAGCGACATCTACAGCATCGGGATCATCTTCTTCGAGATGCTGATGCGGCGAAAGCCGTACGTGGCAGGCACGCCGATGCAGGTGATCTACAAGCACGCGCATGCGCCGCTGCCGGAGCTCAAGGCGGACTTCAAGCGGTTCGAGGAAGTGCTCTACAACTGCATCGCCAAGGACCCCAAGCGCCGCTACGCGAGTGCCGACAGCCTGCTGGACGCCGCGCGAGAACTCGAGCGCGACGAGAGCGAGCGGTAACGCGAGGACGCGCGCTTGCTCGGCCGGGCGGGGCTCCCTCGCGCGCTCAGAAGATCGGACACTCGCTCGCTCGGGACCCCGCCCGACCGGCACGCGCGCGTCCGGCGCCGGCGCCCTATCGGCGCGGCCGTGGCGGCGGGCGGGTGGCGAGCGAGCGACTAAGTTCCGGCGGAGCGAGCGAGCCAACCCGCCCGGCGAACAGGCCGCGCGAGCGATCGACTACGCAGGGCAGGGCATGAGCTGCCAGCCGGACGTGTCCCACCGGACGACGTTTGCTTCGTCGTGCCAGGCGCCGAGCACGATACGCGTGCGATCGGCGCTGCCGGAGCCGGGTCGGTGCACGCCCGGCCGGTGCGTGTGGCCGTGGATCATCAGCGCCGCGCCCGTGTCGCGGAAGAGCATCTCGACCGCTGCCGGGTTGACGTCGGTGATATAGCCGGCCGCGTTCGCGAGGTGCTCGCGGCTGCCGGCGCGCGCTTCACTGGCTAGCCGCCGGCGCGCCTCGATCGGCAACCGGGCAAAGCCCGCGCGCAGCCGGTCGTCGCGCACGAGGGCGCGCAGGCGCTGGTAGGCGCGATCGTCGATGCACAGGCCGTCGCCGTGGCTGAGGACGAGCCGCTCACCGTGGAGTGTCAGGATCGCCGGGTCATCCAGCAGGATTGCGCCCGCTTCGCGGCAGAACCGCTCGCCGAGCATGAAGTCGCGGTTGCCCCGCATGACGTAGACGAGCGTGCCGGACGCCGCGACGGCCGAGATTGCCGCGATCACGCCGCGGTGCGCCGGCTCGGGGTCGTCGTCGCCGATCCAGGCCTCGAACAGGTCGCCGAGCAGGAACAGCGAACGGGCGCCGCGCACGGGGCCGGCGAGAAAGCGCAGGAAGCGGCCTGAGATTTCCGGCGTCGACGGATCGAGGTGAAGGTCCGAGGCGAACCAGGCGGTCACTGCGTCGGATCCGCCTTCTCTGCAGCCGGCTGCGGCGGCGGGGCCGGGGCCATGACGGAATTCTCGAGCACGTAGGCGCGGCGCAGGACCGGCCGCTCGACGGGGACGTCGGGCCCGAAATTGGCAACGGTCTCGGTGCGCAGGTAACCGATCTTGTCGACGATATCCATGCCCTCGATGACGCGGCCAAAAACCGCGTAGCCCCAGCGGCTCGGCAGCGGGTCGAGCTTCGGGGTATCGACGAGGTTGATGTAGAACTGCGACGTGCCGGAATGCGGCGAGTCCTCGCGCGCAAGCCCGAGCGTCCCCCGCGTGTTCGACAGGCCGTTGCCGCTTTCATTCGGGATCGGCGCGCGGGCGGGCCGTGCCGCGAGGCGCTCGTCGTAGCCGCCGCCCTGGATCACGAAATTCGCGATGACTCGGTGAAAGACGGTGCCGTCATAGGCGCCGTCGCGCACGTAGCGCAGGAAATTCTCCGCGGTCAGCGGGGCGCGCACAGTGTCCACCTCGACGACGATGTTGCCGAGGGACGTCTCGAACTTGACGCGCGGCAGCAGCGTGCTCGTCGCCTGCGCGAGGGTCGGCAACGGCGCGAGAAGGGCGATCAGGAGGGCAATGAAACGCGGCATGATTTTCACCTCGGCGCGATCTTAGCCTACCTGCCGCGTGAGGCGGCACGGCCGATCCCGTAGACTGTCCTGCGATGGAACTTGCCGTCGTCACGCGATTTGCGCCGAGCCCGACCGGTGACCTGCATCCGGGCAATGCCCGGACGGCGCTCTTTTCCTTCCTGCTCGCGCGCAGCCGGGGCGGACGCTTCGTGCTGCGCGTCGAGGACACGGACCGGGAACGGGGAAGCGACGATTTCATCGCGGCCCAGATCGCGGACCTCGCCTGGCTCGACCTGCCCTGGGACGCGGGTCCCGGGCGCGATGACGGGCGCGGACCCTACCGGCAGTCGGAGCGTGGCCACCTCTACGCCGGGTACTTCGAGCGGCTCGAGCGCGAAGGCCTTGCCTATCCCTGCTTCTGCACGCCGGCTGAACTCGACGTCGCGCGCCGGCAGCAGTTGTCGGCCGGCGAGGCGCCGCGTTACCTAGGCACGTGCAGATCGCTCAGCGCATCCGTGCGCGCCGAGCGCCTGCGAGCCGGTCACCCGGCGGCATTGCGCTTTGCAATTCCGGGGCCGCAGGCGATCGAGTTCGATGACATCGTGCGCGGGCCGCAGTCGGTGGAGGCGGCGTCGCTTGGCGATTTCGTCGTGCGCCGAACGGACGGCGGAGCGGTTTTCTTCTTCTGCAATGCCGTGGATGACGCGCTGATGGGTATCACGCATGTCCTGCGCGGCGACGATCACCTGAGCAATACGCCCCGCCAGCTGCTGGTGCTGCGTGCGCTCGGCCTGCCCGCGCCACGCTATGGCCACCTGCCGCTCCTGCTCGATGCGGGCGGCGCGCCGCAGTCGAAGAGGCGCGGCAGCGTCACGATCGCCGAACTTCGCAGCCGCGGCTACCTGCCCGCTGCCGTCGGCAATTACCTGCTGCGCCTCGGCCATCATGGCGCGCCGGATGCATGGATCGACCCGCCGGAATTCGCAGGCCATTTCCACGTCGACAAGCTCGGGCGCGCGCCGGCGCATTTCGATGCGGTGCAGCTCGATCACTGGCAGCGCGAGGCGGTGCGGCGTCTTGACGCCGAGGCGACTGCTGGTTGGCTGGCAGGCGAGTTTCCTGCGGACTGGGCGGCGTCCCGGCGGGTCGCCGCCGCGGCGCTTTTGCGCGGTAACCTGCTGCTGCCGGGCGATGCGCGCGGCTGGTTCGAGATCCTCGGCGGCTCGTTGCCGCCACTCGCGCCAGATGCGGCGAGTGCGATCGCGGAGGCGGGTCCCGCTTTCTTCGACGCGGCGCTCGCGACCTACTCGGAAACGGGCCCCAACCTCACTCTGCTGGTCGAACGCCTGAAATCGAGCACCGGACGCAAAGGCAAGGCGCTCTACATGCCGCTGCGGTTCGCATTGACCGGCAGGCACGACGGACCCGAACTCGCGTCACTCCTGGCCGCGATCCCGCAGGCGCTGGTGCGTGATCGGCTCGCGGGCGCCGCACGGGTGCAGGGAAGCTGACGTGGCGCTCCGGATCCACAACTCGCTGACCGGGCGCAAGGAGGTTTTCGAGCCGCTGGAGCCGGGGCAGGTGCGCCTGTACGTCTGCGGCATCACGGTCTACGACCACATCCACGTGGGCCATGCGCGCTCGCAGCTCGCCTTCGACGTCGCTCGCCGCTGGCTGCGGGCGAGCGGCTACCGCGTGACCTACGTGCGCAACATCACCGACATCGACGACAAGATCCTGGAGCGGGCGCGGGCGCGGGGCGAGCCGTATGAGGCGCTGACCGCGCGCTTCATCACGGCAATGGACGAGGACTTCGCCGCGATCGGCCTGGAAAAGCCGGATCACGAGCCGCGAGCGACGGCCTACATCCCCGAGATCGTCGCCATGATCGGAAAGCTGGTCGCGGGCGGCTTTGCGTATGTCGGTTCGAGCGGCGACGTCTTCTATGCCGTTGCAAAGTTCCCGAAGTACGGCCAGCTCTCCGGCAAGAAGCTCGCGGACCTGCGTGCCGGCGCGCGCGTCGACGTAGACGAGGCCAAGCGCGACCCGCTCGATTTCGTACTTTGGAAGCAGGCGAAGCCGGGCGAGCCCGCCTGGGATTCGCCCTGGGGAATGGGCCGGCCGGGCTGGCACATCGAGTGTTCCGCGATGGCCGTCGCGCTCCTCGGTCCCGTGTTCGACATCCATGGCGGCGGCATGGACCTCAAGTTCCCACACCACGAGAACGAGATCGCCCAGAGCTGCGCAGCCTGCAATGCCGCGTTCGCGAAGCTGTGGATGCACAACGGATTCGTGCGCGTGGACGACGAGAAGATGTCAAAGTCGCTCGGCAATTTCTTCACCGTTCGCGACGTGCTGCCGCGCCTGCGGCCGGAGGTGCTGCGCGCCTTCCTGCTCGCCTCGCACTACCGCGCGCCGGTCAATTACTCGGATGACAACCTGCGGCAGGCGGATGCCGCGCTGCAGCGGCTCTACCTTGCGCTGCGCGACGTCGAGCCGGCACCTCGCGTCGAGCCCGGAGCGGCTTCGCGCGAGTTCGCCGAGGCGATGGACGACGATTTCAACACGCCGGGCGCGATCGCCGCGCTGCAGTCGGCCGCGCGCGCGCTCAATGTCGCGAAGACGGCGGGCCACCACGACGAGGCGCGTGGACTCGCGGCGGAAATCCGGCAGTTGGGTGGCTTGCTCGGGCTCCTCGGGCGCGCGCCCGGCCAATGGCTCGAGACGCGCTCGGCCCTCAGCGCAGGCGAGGAACCGGCAGGGGACGGCTTCGGTACGGAAGCCATCGAAGAAAGGATCGCCGCACGCATCGAGGCGCGGCGCCGAAAAAACTGGGCGGAATCAGACCGGATCCGCGACGAACTCGCCGCCGCCGGCATCCTGCTCGAGGACGCGGCGGGCGGCACGACCTGGCGGCGGAAGTGACGAAGAGTAACGAAGGGGACAGTCCCCTTCACGGATAGGTTGCCGGTCAGTTCGTGAATGCAGTGGACGCGAAGGGGACTGTCCCCTTCGTTACGTCCCCTTCGTTACCGCCGCCGCTGCGCGGACTCCAGCGTGTTCTTCATCAGTGCTGCAATCGTCATCGGCCCGACGCCGCCCGGCACGGGCGTGATCCAGCCGGCCCGTTTTGACGCCTCGCCATACTGCACGTCGCCGACCAGCTTGCCGTCCGCCAGGCGATTGATGCCGACGTCGATCACGACCGAGCCCGGCCGGATCCAGGTGCCGGGCACGAACTCGGGCTTCCCGATCGCGGCGACCAGGATCTCCGCCTCGCCGACCTGGCGCTCGAGGTCGCGCGTCTGGCTGTGGCAGACGGTGATAGTCGCTGCCTTCATCAGGAGTTCGAGTGCCATCGGCCGGCCGACGATGTTGCTCTGGCCGACGATGACGGCGTTCTTTCCGCGCACCTCGAGGCCTTCGCGCTCCAGCATCAGCATGATCCCGTAGGGGGTGCAGGGCCGCTGGATCGGCATGCGCTGTGCAAGCCGGCCCACGTTGTACGGGTGAAAGCCGTCGACGTCCTTGGCGGGGTCGATGCGCTCGAGCACGGCGACCGAGGCGACGTGCGAAGGCAGCGGCAACTGGACGAGGATTCCGTCGATTGCGGGATCGGCATTGAGCCGGTCGATCAATGCAAGGAGCTCGCCCTCGCTCGTCGACGCCGGCAAGTCGTGCGCGACGGAGACGATGCCCGTCTCCTCACAGGCGCGGCGCTTGTTGCGCACGTAAACGGCCGACGCCGCGTTGTCGCCGACCATGACGACCGCCAGGCCGGGCCTCCGGCCTGTGCTGCGCTCGAGCGCGTCCGTGCCTGCCCGGACTTCGCGCCGGAACTCCTCCGCAATCCGCTTGCCGTCGATGATCTTTGCGCTCATAAACCTGCTGCCTTGTTGAATTCGCCCATCGCCTCGGCGAGCGTCGCGACCGCATCTCGCTCGGCTTCCGTGAGGTGCGGGTTCCAGACGTCGATGATCAGCACGACCCGAGTGCGCGAGCCGCGGTTCCAGGCCTCGTGCTCGAACGTATCGTCGAATGCGACGGCCTCGCCCTCGCGCCAGACGTGCGCCTTGCCGCCGACCACCAGCGCGCAGTCCTCGGGGACGACGAGCGGCAGGTGGCAGACGACGCGCGTATTGGTGACGCCTCTGTGCGGCAGGATGTGGGTGCCCGGCGTCAGCACCGAGAACATCACTTCCGGTGCGTGCTCGCGGATGCGGCAGAGCGGCAGCTCGGCGAGGAGGGCGGCCGTCCGCGGGCAGAGGGCGAGATTGTCCGCGCGCGGCTCGCCATGGCGCCAGAAGTAGATCCCGTTCCATGAAGGCATGCCCTGCGTCCCCGCGAGGCCGCGCTGCTCGGCCGCGTCATCCTCGAAGACCCGCTCGCCTTGCTCCGCGCGCGTCATGACGGCGATGAGTTCGCTGCGGACGTCCTCGGTCGCCGCCTCGAGGTCGTCGAACCAGGGGAATTGTTCGCGGCCGAACCAGGGCGCGGCGGGGAGGCCCGGAAAATACAGGATGGTCGGCCGCTGACGCGGATCGGCAACGGCGGCACGCTTCTCACCGGTCAGGTTCTCGAGGCACGCGTCGAAGCGCGCGAGTGCGGTGCCGCCGTGCCGCGCCCGCACCGGCGCGAGCGCGTCCTCGAATGCGCAGCGGCGCCCGGCCTTGACGGTTCGCATCGCGTGCCGCACGGCCCCGAGCAGGGCAGGAGGGGTCGACGCGGCGCTCAGCCAGCGGCCCTGGCGCTGCGACTCGATGATTGCCCGGTAATAGACGAGGACGGCGTCGGCAGAGCGGTTCGAGGCCTCGAGATCGTGCGCGAGCGCGAGCCGCTCCTCGGGCGTCACGGGACGCTCGCGGCCCTCGGTCGCATCCGCCATGTCGTTGGCTCCCTCGGGCGGCCTGCGCCGCCGGGCGCGCATTATAGGTCCGGCCCAAAGAAAAGCCCCCTTGCGGGGGCTTTTCTCCGCCCTTCCGGCGAATGCTGCGTCAATTCTGGAACGAGGCCCGCAGGTACCAGAATTGTCCCTCGATCGGGTAGATCGTCCCGTCCATGCTGTTGAGGTCGCAGGAGTAGCAGATCGGCGCCTTCTCGTCCGTCAGGTTCTGCACGCCGGCCGCGAAGCCCCAGCCGCCCCCGAACAGCCCAGCCGGATGCCAGGCCACCTGCAGGTCGGCATACACCGTGCTGTCCAGCTTGTTCGTGCCGACCACATTCGGGTCCGGCGCGTTCGAGCACAATTCCGGCCCGAGGCCGAAGTCGAACACGTTGCCCGCGCACTGTTCCGTCAGCGAGCTGAGGTAACGCAGGGAGAGCAACGTCGACCACTCGCCGATGTTCCAGGTGGTGTTCAGCGACACCTTGTCCTCGACGAAGCCGCGCATCGGCGAGCCGAGTTCGGTGCCTTCGCGCGAGACGCGAGTGAACTCACCGGTCGCCAGGTCCTGGAACAGCTCGTCGTAGCTGAGCAGGAACGACCCCATCAACTGGAATTCGAACGAACCGATGCCCGATTCGGCGGTCGCGAGCGTGAAGCTCAGGTCGAAACCGTCCGTCTCGATGCCGCCGATGTTCTGCAGCGTGCCCTCGATGCTCGTAATCGTGCCACCGGCCGTGCGATTGACCTGGCTGCAGAACTGCGGGTCCAGCGAATCGATGCAGGCGTCGAGCAGGTCCTGGGCGTCGGGCGCCTGGACCGCATCGTCGATCGTGATGTCGTAGTAGTTTCCCTCCACCAGCATGCGCTCGAAGGCCCCATTCATCGGGATGTCCCAGGTGAAGCCCGCGGTGAACGTCTCCGAGGTCTCCGGCTGCAGGTTCCGGTTGCCGCCGGTGTCCACGGAAATCTGCGGGTTCAGCTGCTGGTAGTTCGCAGGCACGCCCAGGGCGGCGCAATTGGCCGCGTCGGCCGGCGCGACGTTCGAACAGCGGTCCGCGATGGCCGCATCGAAGCGCGCGCCAAGGTTGTACAACTCGCCGATGTTCGGCGCTCGGAACCCTTCGGAATAGCTCGCGCGCAGCATCAGGTGCTCGGTCGGACCCCAGTTCAGCGAGAACTTGGTGCCGGTCTCGCTATCGAATTGGCTCGAGTCCGAGTAGCGCGCCGCGGCGCTGAAGGACAGCGAGTCGGCCCCGGTCCTGTCCTTGAGCAACGGAACCACGATTTCGCCGTAGAACTCATCGACGTCGTAGCCGCCCGCCGTCGGGTTCGCGGGGACGTCGGCCGTCTCGCCGGCTGCGACGACCGGGTCGGGGATGAAATTGCCGTCCTCCTCGCGGTGCTCGTAGCCCACTGCGAAGCTGAGCGAGCCCGCGGGCAGGTCGAAGAGGTCGCCCGACAGGTTCGCGGTGACGTCCACGAGCGTCTGGCTGCTCGAGTCGATGCCCGTGTACGTGACGAAGTCGAGCATCTCGGGCGTGAGGGAACCCTCACCGAAGATGTTGACCGGGACGCAGCCGGGCGTCGCGGCGCAGACGGCGGGGTCGCCGAGGCCGATGTTCAGCATGCGCGCGTTGAACTGGTTGTGTTTCGTCTGTCGCGCGTTGTTCTCCGACTTGATACCCGTGACGTCCCAGTAGTACGTGCGGCTGCCCATGGCGAAGTCGCCCGTGAATCCGCCCGACAGGTAAACCGTGTCGACGTCCTGGTCGAAGATGCGCGGTCCCGCCTCAGTCGGCCGCTTCGTGACGAACGTCGCGTTGGTCGTCCCGTCGAGGTCGAAGTCGAACGGGTTGAACGGGTGGTCCGCCGGCATGAAGA
>DATBSX010000181.1:0-6698 GCA_036559565.1 Steroidobacteraceae bacterium
GTGCAGCCTTTCGGCGGCTGCGGGCTCTCGGGCACGGGCCCGAAAGCCGGCGGTCCGCATTACCTGCCGCGGTTCGCGACTGAACAGACCGTGACGATCAACACGGCGGCAGTCGGCGGCAACGCGACGCTGCTGTCACTCGGGGAAAACTGAAATAGCAGCAGGCCTTCGCCGAGCGGCGCTGGCCCAGGCCTCGGCTACATCATTCCCGTCTGAAGGCGCGCGGCCTCGGACATCATCGACTGGTTCCACGGTGGGTCGAATACCAACTCGACGTCCGTGTTGCGGACGGTGGGGATTAGTTTCAGCTTGTCGCGTACGTCGGCGACGAGTACCTCGCCCATGCCACAACCGGGCGCGGTGAGTGTCATTTTCACGGAGACGTCGCGCGTGCCGTCGGCGTTCGGCGTGATGTTGCAGTCGTAGACGAGGCCGAGGTCCACGATGTTGATGGGGATCTCGGGATCGAAGCAGGTGCGCAGCTGGTCCCAGACGACGCGGTTGACGTCGTCTTCGGTTGCGCCGGGCGGCAGCTCGGGTGCGCGCAGCGGCTCCTTGCCGATCGCGTCGCCGTCAACCCCCGCGATGCGGAACAGGTTGCCCTCGACGTAGACCGTGAAGCTGCCGCCGAGCGCCTGCGTGATGTAGCCGACGCTGCCCGTGCGCAGCTTGACCTCGACGCCGGCGGGAACGATCACCGCTTGCACGTCGCGGCTGACGACGATCGGCTCGTGGCCTGCGTGGCGCATGCTCATTCCGTCGTGACCGGGACGGCCTCGCCCGCAAGCGCCGCATTGAGCGTGTGCCAGCAGAGGCTCGCGCACTTGACCCGTGCCGGGAATTCGCGCACGCCCGCGAGCGCCGCGAGCTTGCCGAGTTGCGCGGCGTCATAGCCATCACCGGTCAGCATGCGGTGCACCGCGCCGAAGATCTCGGCTGCCTCGGCGCGCGTCTTGCCCTTGACCGCCTCGCTCATGAGCGAGGCCGACGCCGTCGAGATCGCGCAGCCTCCGCCCTGGAAGCGCAGGTCGCGGATCACGTCGCCGGCGACGTCGACGTCGAGGTGCAGCCGGTCGCCGCACAGGGGATTGTCGCCATCGGCATGGTGGGTCGCAGCCGGCAGCTCGCCGCGGTTCCGCGGGCTGCGGTTGTGGTCCACGATCACGTCGCGGTAGAGATCGGCAAGGTCCATCAGCGCAGCATCCGGATTGCGTGGAGCAGGGCCTCATGCAGGGCGTCGATCTCCTCGCGCGTGTTGTAGATCCCGAACGAGGCGCGCGTGGTCGCCGGAACGCCGAAGAAATCCATCACGGGCATGGCGCAGTGGTGGCCGGTGCGCACGGCGACGCCGCGCGAATCGAGCACGGTGCCGAGGTCGTGCGGGTGGATGCCCTCGAGCGTGAACGAGACAAGGCTGCTCTTGACGGGCGCCGTGCCGACGAGCGTGAGCCCGTCGATGCCGGAGAGCTTCGCGGTGGCATATTCGAGCAGGTCCTGCTCATGGGCCGCGACGCGCGCCTGGCCGATGCGGCCGAGGTAGTCGATCGCCGCGCCGAGCCCGACTGCGCCGCCGATGTTCGGCGTTCCCGCCTCGAAGCGGTGCGGCAGGTGGTTCCAGGTGGAGCCTTCGAACGAAACCGTGAGGATCATATCGCCGCCGCCCTGCCACGGCGGCATCGCGGCAAGCAGCGATTCGCGGGCATGCAGCACGCCTATCCCCGTCGGCCCGTACATCTTGTGCGCGGAGAACGCATAGAAGTCGCTGCCGAGCGACTGCACGTCCACGGGCATGTGCGCCACGGCCTGCGCGCCATCGACCAGCGTCGCGATCCCGCGCTCGCGCGCCGCGGCGATGAAGTCGGCGAGCGGCAGCACCGTCCCGAGCGCATTCGAGACGTGGGCGAGGGCGACGATGCGCGTCCGCTTGCCGAGCATGGCGAGATAGGCATCGAAGTCGACGACCCCGCGGCGGTCGATCGGCACGGCGCGAAGCACCGCGCCCGTCTGCGCACAGAGCATTTGCCAGGGGACGATGTTCGAATGGTGCTCGAGTCGCGTGACGATGATCTCGTCGCCGGGGGCAAGGCGCGGCCTGCCGTAGGACTGCGCGACGAGGTTGATCGCCTCCGTCGTGCCGCGCACGAAGACGATTTCGGACCTGGAGGCGGCATTGACGAAGCGCCGCGCCTTCTCGCGCGCTCCCTCGTAAAGGGCCGTCGCTTCCTGCGAGAGCGTGTGCACGCCGCGGTGCACGTTGGCATGGTGGGCGCGCGCGTAGTCGGCGACCGCGTCGATGACGGCGGCGGGCTGCTGCGACGAGGCGGCGTTGTCGAGGTAGGCGAGCGGACGGTCGTTGATGCGCCGCGCGAGCACGGGGAAGTCGCCGCGGATGCGGGCAAGATCCAGCGGCAGGGCGGCTTCCCGGACGGCGGCCATCAGCCGGGCCCGCCGATCAGGTCGCGGTCCGGCAGGCTGCCGGCGACCAGCGCCTCGGCCGCCTCGCGCAGGGCCGCGAACGGCAGGCGTCCCGTCAGGTCGCGGCAGAACGCGAACGTCAGGAGCGCGCGCGCGGTCGCCGGATCGATGGCGCGGGACTCGAGGTAGAAGAGCTGCTCCTCGTCGAGCGTGCCGATCGTTGCACCGTGGCGGCACTGCACGTCATCCACCTGGATCTCGAGTTGGGGGCGCACATTGATCTCGGCGAGCGGCGAGAGCAGCAGGTTGCGGCTCGACTGGCTGGCGTTGGCGCCTTTCGCCGTCGCGTGCACGTCGATCCGTCCGTTGAAAGCGCCGCGGCCGCGGCCGGCCGCGATCCCGCGGTATTCCTGGATCGTCTCCGTTGCGGCGCCCCGGTGCGCAACCTGCGTGACGAGGTCCACCTGGCGCTCGCCGTCCGCAAGGAACAGCCCGTCGAGCCGGCAGGCCGCGCGTTCGCCCTCGAGCGCGACCCGCAAGGCGGAGCGCAGGATCTTGCCGCCGAGCGCGAGCAGGTGCTGCGCGTAGCGGCTTCGCGCCGCGAGCCGGACAACGCTCGTCTCGACCTGGGCCGCCTCGGGCCCGTGCTGGTGCAGACGCACGTGGGTGACGTCCGCGCCTTCGCCGATCGTGACTTCCGAAGCGAGATTGCCGAGCGCCGCGGCATCGCCCTGCGTCATGAAATGTTCGACGAGCGTGAATCGCGCACCGGCACCGGCTTCGATCACGACGCGGGCCTGGTGCACGGACGGTCGTGCGGCCGTCGCGAGCTGCACGAGGTAGATCGGCTCCGCAATCTCGCATCCGGCTGCGACGCGCACGAGGACGCCGCCCGTCGCAAGCGCGTCCGCGAGCAGCGCATAGCGGTCGTCCGCGTCTTCGCCCGGCGCGCGCAGCAGGGCGAGCGACGCCTCCGGTGCTCGCTCGAGCAGCGTCGAGAGATCGAGTATCTCGAGTCCCGCCGCAGTGCCGAATTCGGAGAGGCCCGGCGCGAAGCGACCGTCGACGAGCACCACGCGGCGCGCACTGGCGAGCGGCAGGAGCCGCGCGGCGAGGGCGCTGGCATCGGCCTCACCCTGCGGAGCCGACTCGAAGGCGAAGCCGGCGATGCGCGCATGGTCGAGGTATTTCCAGTTCTCGTCGCGCCGGTCCGGCAGTCCTTTCGCGACCAGCGATGCGAGCGCACGCTGACGCCGCTCCGTCCACGCGGCTCCACCCGCAGGCGGAAGCGCGCCGCGCGCCGCGATGCGCTCGAGGGGGCTTGCCGCGCTCATGCGGCCGCCGTTCCTTCGCGCAGCCAGTCGTATCCACGCTGCTCGAGCTCGAGCGCGAGCTCGCGACCCCCGCTCTTCACGATGCGGCCGCCTGCGAGCACGTGCACGCGATCCGGCACGACGTGGTCGAGCAGGCGCTGGTAGTGCGTCACCAGCACGATCGCGCGGTCCGGCGACCGCAGCGCATTGACGCCATCCGCGACCAGCTTCAGCGCGTCGATGTCGAGGCCCGAATCGGTCTCGTCGAGGAGCGCGAGCGTCGGCTGCAGCAGGGTCATCTGGAGGATTTCATTGCGCTTCTTCTCGCCGCCCGAGAAACCCTCGTTGACGCCGCGGTTCAAGAGGCTCTCGTCCATGTGCATTTCCGCGAGCTTGCTGCGCACCAGGTTCAGGAACTCGAACGCGTCGAGCTCCGGTTCGCCGCGGTGCCGGCGCAGTGCGTTCAGCGACGCCTTCAGGAGGTAGACGTTGTTCACGCCCGGTATCTCCACCGGGTACTGGAAGGCGAGGAAGAGTCCCTCGCGCGCCCGCTCCTCGGGCGCCATCGCGAGCAGGTCGCGGCCGAGGTAGGTGGCGCCGCCGGAGACGACCTCGAATCCCGGGCGGCCGGCGAGGACGCCGGTCAGCGTGCTCTTGCCAGAACCGTTCGGCCCCATGATCGCGTGGACTTCGCCCGCGCGCACGGTGAGCGACAGGCCGTCGAGGATCTGCCGCTCGCCGGCCCGCACCTTCAGGTCCCGCACCTCCAGGATCGTCCTGCCTGCGTCGCTCATCCCACCGCTCCTTCGAGGCTCACCGCGAGCAGGTTCTGCGCCTCGACCGCGAACTCCATCGGCAGTTCGCGGAACACCTGCCGGCAGAATCCGTTCACGATCATGTTGACCGCATCTTCCGCCGAGATGCCGCGCTGCAGGCAGTAGAAGAGCTGGTCGTCCGAAATCTTCGACGTCGTCGCCTCGTGCTCGACCACCGCCGTCGGGTTCTTCACCTCGATGTACGGAAAGGTGTGGGCGCCGCAATGTGGTCCCATCAGCAGCGAGTCGCACTGCGTGTGGTTGCGGGCGCCGTCGGCGCCCGGCAGCACCTTGACGAGCCCGCGGTAGGCGTTCTGGCCGTGGCCCGCGGAGATCCCCTTCGAGATGATCGTGGACGTCGTGTTGCGCCCCATGTGGATCATCTTGGTGCCGGTGTCGGCCTGCTGGTAGTGGTTCGCGAGCGCGACCGAGTGGAAGACGCCCGACGAACCGTCGCCGCGCAGGATGCAGCTCGGGTATTTCCAGGTGATCGCGGAGCCGGTTTCGACCTGGGTCCAGGAGATCTTGGAATTGCGGCCCCGGCAGTCGCCGCGCTTGGTGACGAAATTGTAGATGCCGCCGACGCCGTTCTCGTCGCCCGGATACCAGTTCTGCACCGTCGAGTACTTGATCTCGGCGTCGTCGAGCGCAACGAGCTCGACGACCGCGGCATGCAGCTGGTTCTCGTCGCGCATCGGCGCGGTGCAGCCTTCGAGGTAGCTCACATGCGACCCTTCCTCCGCAACGATCAGCGTGCGCTCGAACTGGCCGGTCTTCGAGGCATTGATGCGGAAGTAGGTGGACAGCTCCATCGGGCAGCGCACGCCCTTCGGCACGAAGACGAATGATCCGTCGGTGAACACGGCGGAATTGAGCGCCGCGTAGAAATTGTCGCCGACCGGAACAACCGTGCCGAGATACTTCTCCACGAGTGCGGGATGCTTGTGCACGGCCTCCGAGAACGGGCAGAAGATGACGCCGGCCTCGGCGAGGCGCTCCTTGAACGTGGTCGCGACCGAGACGCTGTCGAACACGGCGTCCACCGCGACGCCTGCAAGGCGCGCGCGCTCGTGCAGCGGGATCCCGAGCTTGTCGTAGGTCTCGAGCAGCTTCGGATCCACGTCGGCGAGCGACTTCGGCCCGTCCTTGTTCTGCTTCGGCGCCGAGTAGTACGAGATCTCCTGGAAGTCGATGGGCGGATAGTGGACATGCGCCCAGGTCGGCACTTCCATGCGCATCCACCGCCGGTAGGCCTTGAGTCGCCAGTCGAGCATGAAGGCGGGCTCGCCCTTCTTGGCCGAGATGAAGCGGATGACGTCCTCGTCGAGGCCGGGCGCGACCGTATCGCTCGCGATGTCCGTCACGAAGCCGTGGCGGTACTTGCGCGCGACCAGTGATTCGAGCTCGGGTTGCTTGGCGGACATTGCCCTTCAGCCGCGCGCCCGTGCGGTGGCGCCGCCGGTCCGGGTCAGGTCAGGCGTCGCGAATGGCGTGTCGCGCCGGACGAGTTCCTCGAGGCTCACGTCGACGAGCGCGCGCCGGATCGCCCGGCTGATCCGCTGCCAGCCGTGCCCGACGAGGCAGGTCGCCTCGATGCCGCAGTTGCCGGCGCCGCCGGCGCACTCGGTGAGCGCCAGCGGGCCCTCGACGGCGTCGATGATCTCGGCGGCATTGATCGCGCCAGCGGGGCGGGCAAGCTGGTAGCCGCCGTGCGCGCCGCGGACCGAGGTCACGAGGCCCGCGTGCTGGAGCTCCTTCAGGAGCTTGCTGACGGTCGGCAGGCCGATCCGCGTGCGCTCGGCAAGGTCGGCGGCGCTCGCGAGGCTGCCGCCCGCGAGGCTCGCGAGGATCACTGTGGCGTAATCGGTCAGCCGGCTGATACGCAGCATGGAACGCGCTCCCAGGGGTCCGGAATTAAACAGTACGATTTTAGTACTATTAACCGCCCGGTGGTAGGGGGTCTGGTATCCTTCGCGCCCGGAATTCGGAGGATCGCGATCTCATGGACATCAAGGAACTGGACACGCATGCCGCGGCGATGGTCGCCCCTGGAAAGGGAATACTCGCGGCCGACGAGTCGACCGGGACGATCAAGAAGCGCTTCGACAAGATCGGGCTGGAGTCGTCTTTCGAGGCCCGCCGCGCGTACCGCGAA
>DATBSX010000182.1:0-4102 GCA_036559565.1 Steroidobacteraceae bacterium
AGTGGGCGAGATCGAGGGCAATGCGCTTTCTGTGCGCCTCGAACTGCAGGCCGACTGTTTTGCGGGAGTCTGGGGAAATTACGCGGACAAAGAAGGAATCATAGAGCCCGGCGATTTCGAGGAGGGAATGACCGCTGCGTCCGCGATCGGCGATGACCGCCTGCAGCGCAGCGCCGGCCGCGCCGTCATGCCGGATTCCTTCACGCACGGCACCTCCGAGCAGCGCACGCGCTGGCTGCATCGCGGAATCGAAACAGGCTCCGTCGAGTCCTGCGACACTTTCAAGGCCGCCGATCTCTGATCGTCCACAAGCATCCGGTTCCTGAGTCCTTCGCAGCGCGCGCGGTCGTCAAGGCCGCGGATTACGAATCGCTGTATGCGGAGTCCATTCGCGACTCCGAGGGTTTCTGGGCGAAGGTCGCGAAGCGCATCGACTGGATGCGCGCACCCACCAAGATCAAGAACGTCTCCTTCGATCCTGCGGACTTCCGCATCCGCTGGTACGAAGACGGCGAGCTGAACGTCTCCGTCAACTGCCTCGACCGCCAGCTCGGGACGCGCGGGGACAAGACCGCGCTCCTGTTCGAGGGCGACGATCCAGCGGTCTCGCGCCGGGTCACCTACCGGGAACTCCACGAGCAGGTCTGCCGCTTCGGCAATGCGCTGCGCCGGCTCGGCGTGAAGAAAGGCGATCGCGTCACGATCTACATGCCGATGATCCCGGAGGCCGCGATCGCGATGCTCGCCTGCGCGCGCGTCGGGGCGGTGCATTCCGTCGTCTTCGGCGGCTTCTCGCCGGAGTCGCTCGCGGGCCGCATCCACGACTGCGCCTCGACGCTCGTGATCACGGCCGACGAGGGCGTGCGCGGCGGCAAGAAGGTGCCGCTCAAGTCGAACGTGGACGAGGCGATCGCCTCGCACAAGCTCGCGGTGAAGAACGTTGTCGTCGTGCGCCGCACCGGCGCTGACGTCAACTGGGTCGCCGGGCGCGACGTGCACTTTGAGGAGATCGTCGCGGCCGAATCCGCGAGCTGCGACCCGGAGCGGATGAACGCCGAGGATCCTCTCTTCATCCTCTACACCTCGGGATCGACCGGGAAACCGAAGGGCGTGCTGCACACGAGCGGCGGCTACCTCGTGTACGTGAACTACACCTTCGCCTGCGTCTTCGACTACCGCGACGAGGACGTCTTCTGGTGCACGGCGGACGTCGGCTGGGTCACCGGGCACAGCTACATCGTCTACGGGCCACTCAGCAACGGCGCGACGAGCCTCATGTTCGAGGGCGTGCCGAACTTCCCGGACAGCTCGCGCTTCTGGCGCGTGGTGGACAAGCACCAGGTCACGATCTTCTACACGGCGCCGACTGCGATCCGCGCGCTGATGCGCGACGGCGACGCGCCCGTGCAGGCGGCCTCGCGCAAGAGCCTGCGACTGCTCGGTTCCGTCGGCGAGCCGATCAACCCGGAAGCCTGGGAGTGGTATCACCGCGTCGTCGGCGACGGGCGCTGCCCGATCGTGGACACCTGGTGGCAGACCGAGACCGGCGGCATCCTGATTTCCCCGCTGCCCGGCGCGACCCTGCTGAAGGCGGGATCCGCGACGCTGCCGCTGCCGGGTATCCGGCCCGCGCTCGTGGACGGCCACGGCAAGATTCTCGAGGGCGCAACCGAGGGCAACCTCGTCCTGCTCGACAGCTGGCCCGGCCAGATGCGCACGGTCTACGGCGACCACAAGCGCTTCATCCACACCTACTTCACGCACTTCCACGGGCACTACTTCACCGGCGACGGCGCGCGCCGCGACGAGGATGGCTACTGGTGGATCACGGGACGCGTGGACGACGTCATGAACGTGTCGGGCCATCGCATCGGCACGGCGGAGGTCGAGAGCGCGCTCGTCGCGCACGCAAAAGTCGCCGAGGCCGCGGTGGTCGGCTTCCCGCACGACATCAAGGGCCAGGGCATCTACGCCTACGTCA
This sequence comes from Steroidobacteraceae bacterium, assembly GCA_036559565.1. GTDB lineage: Bacteria > Pseudomonadota > Gammaproteobacteria > Steroidobacterales > Steroidobacteraceae > SCUD01. Next base: position 1,982 of record DATBSX010000182.1, read on the forward strand.
CGTTGAAGAGCGGCGAAGCCACTTCTGATGCCCTCCGCGCCGAGTTGGCTCAGTGGGTGCGCAAGGAAATCGGCCCGATCGCGCAGCCGGACTACATCCAGTGGGCGCCGGGGCTGCCGAAGACGCGCTCCGGCAAGATCATGCGCCGGATCCTGCGCAAGATCGCCGCGGACGAGCATGAGCACCTCGGCGACACCTCGACACTCGCCGATCCCGCCGTCGTCGCCGACCTGGTGGCGAACCGCCGCCAGGGCGGGAGATGAAGCGGCTCTTCGCGGCAGCGCTCGCACTCAGCTTCGCGGCCGCCGCTCCCGCCACCGAGCGCTTCACGCTCGCGACCTGGAACATGGAATGGATGATGACGCCGCAGGTCTTTGACGCGCTGGCGCCGACTTGCTTCGGCGGCAACGCCCGCGCCAACGGCAATGAGCGCGCGATTCCCTGCGACCTCGCGCCGAAAGGGCGCTGGAGCGAGGCGGACCTCGCGCGCATCCGAGATTTCGCCGCGTCCCTGCCCGCCGACGTGATTGCGCTCCAGGAGATCGACGGCCGCGAGGTTGCTTCGATGCTTTTCCCCGGCCGTGAGTTCTGCTTCACGAAGCGCCGCGCCGTGCAGAACGTCGGCTTTGCGATCCGCCAGGGCATCCGGTTCCGCTGCAACGGCGACTTCAAGGCGCTGGGCCTGCCGGAGAACGACGTGCGCTGGGGCGCCGATCTCACGCTGGAGCCGGGCACGCCGCGCGAGATGCGCCTGCTCGTTGTGCACCTCAAGTCCTCTTGCAACCGAGATCCGCTCACCAGCGAGCGCTTCGAATGCAGGCTGCTGCAGCGCCAGGTGCCGGTCCTCGAGGACTGGATCGACGCGCGCGCGAAGGCTGGCAGCGCCTTCGGCGTCATCGGCGACTATAACCGCCGCTTCGACCGCGAGGGCAAGGTGGCGCGGGACGCCAAGGGCGCGATCGTCGCGATGTGGCCCGAGATCGATGACGGCGAGCCTGGCGGCGCGGACCTCGTCAATCCGGGTGCGGACCACGGCTCAGTCGGCTGCGCGAACGGTTTCAGCAAGCGCATGCCGATCGACTACCTTATTCTGGGCAAACGGCTGGCCGAGCGGCTGGTGCCGGGGTCATTCCGCGTGTGGGACTACCCGGCGGGCGGGCGCTGGCCCGATCACTGCGTCATCTCGATCGAACTGGAGCGCTGAGATGGCTTACGACAAGGACAACATCTTCGCCCGCATCGTCCGCGGCGAAATCCCCTGCCACAAGGTGTACGAGGATGCGGACACGCTCGCCTTCATGGACATCATGCCGCAGGCCGAGGGCCATACGCTGATCGTGCCGAAGGCCGCCGGCGAGGATATTTTCACGACGCCGCCGGAGTCCGTCGCGGCGGCGATGCGCACCGCGCAGAAAGTCGCACGCGCCATCAAGAAGGCGTTTTCGCCGCCGGGCGTCATGGTCGCGCAGCTGAACGGTCCCGCCGCGGGCCAGAGCGTGTTTCACCTGCATTTCCACGTGATCCCGCGCTATAGCGGCAAGGACCTCGGGATCCACGCAGCCGAGCCCGTCGATTCCGCAACGCTCGCGGCCCACGCGGCCCGCATCCGCGCGGCCTTGTGATCCGATGAGTACTGTCTCCGCCGAGAACGTCCGGCTCTACCAGCGACTGCTCGCGGTTGCCGGCCTCGCGCTCATTGCATTTCTCGTGTACCGGATCGTCGAGCCCTTCCTCGGGCCGATCGCCTGGGCGCTGTTCATCGGGTTCCTGCTGCAACCGGCGCAGGCGCGGCTGGTCAGGTGGTTCCGCGGCCGCGCCTCGATATCGGCTTTCGCCCTGACGATGCTGGTCCTGGTCCTGTTCCTCGGTCCGATGACGGCGCTTGCGCTCGCGTTCGCGCGCCAGGCCGCGGATCTCGCGACCCGGCTTCAGACCTGGGTCGGGCAGCAACAGCGGCACAGCTTCGAGGAGCTGACGCAACTGCCGGTCGTCGGCGGCGTCATGGACTGGCTGGAGCAGAACCTGGAGATCAGCACCAGCCACGTGCAGGCCTGGCTGGTCGAAGGCAGCAAGCACCTGTTCGAGCAGCTCGCGACCTATGGCGGCATTGCCTTCCTCGGC
>DATBSX010000183.1:0-12493 GCA_036559565.1 Steroidobacteraceae bacterium
CGCGCGTTTTATGTCTGGTGAGTTGGAGTCCGGACGCCGCACGATAATTGCGTGCGTCACTGGCGTAATTGTATCCGCGCTGAAAAATCGCCGTACGACTATCGAAACGGTGACCGGGCCACAGCGCGTGGTGAGGGGGAACTAAACCACGAAACTGTGACCTGGTGCCGCCATTCACGCGAAGGCACGGATCGCGTAGAACTGCACGAACGCCAGAACCACGAACAGCAACGCCGTTGGCAGGCCGCGATACAGCAATTTCACGAACATGGAATTTCTCCTTTCTTGAATTTCACTTGACATGTCACTTTCACTTGTCTGCAGGCATTCAGGCCGCAGTGCGCCGCAGTTGCGCGCGGCGGCGCAGCTCCGCGTGCTCGCTCGCCTTCCTCGCCTCGGTCGTCGCGCCCTGCGCTTCCAGCGCACGCGCCATCAGCCGCCAGTTGTGCGGGCTCGCGGGCTTCACTTCGGTGCGCTCGGAGACGAGCGCGCGTGCGAGCCGACCGTTGCCCGCGGCGAGCGCCGCGCCGATCGCCGTCAGCTGCACCAGGTCGCGCTGCGCATGGCTGCCGCCGATGCGGTAGGAGCGGCTGCGGATCGGCAGCAGCTGCTCGACGGCCTCCGCGGAGCGGCCCGCCGCCATCGCGATGATCGAGAGCGCAAGCGGCATGCCGACTGCGCGCACGTTTTCCGCATTCGTCCCGATGCCGCGCGCGCTCTTCTCGATCGCCGTCAGCATCCGCTTGATGTCCTGCTCGCGGCCCGCGAGGGCATAGGCGAGGAGCGCGTGCAGGTCGTTGAAGACGAAGAAGCCGCCCTCCGTCGTCTGCGACCAGCAATCCGCGAGCGCCTGCCAGCGCGTGCCGACCGCACCGCCGCGCAGCGCGAGGCGGGCGAGGAGTTGCGTGGAATCGACGAGCGCCGACACGGCCGTGACCTCCTTCGGGTGCACGAGGTGGTCATACACGTCGAGCGCGGCCGGCAGGTCGCCGAGCTCGAGCTGATGCAGCGCGAGGTGCCACCAGAGGTGGACTGAAAATCCGCCGCCGGTCCAGTTCGGCGCCGTCGCATTCAGCCACTCGATGCCGTCGTGAACGCGGCCCTGCATCTCGAACACGTGCTCGACCGCATGCACCGCGCAGGCGTCGCGCGGGTTGAGCGCGAGCGCGTGACGGCCCACATCCTCGGCACGGCCGTAGTTGCCGGTCTCCTCGAGGCCGAAGGCGTGCATGCCGAGCAGGTAGCCGTAGCCCGGCACCTCCTGGTTCCAGTACGGCAACGCCTGGGCGATGCGGTCGCGCAGCAGGATCGAGTCGCCGAGGTAGAAATCGACGGCGTGCGCGGCCTGGATCGCGATGAGATCGCGCGGGTGCTCGATCGCGATTGCGCCGTAGCGGTGCGCCGCCAGCTCGAAGCGGCCCTCCAGCCAGGCTTGCGCGGCGGCGACATGCGCCCGCTCGCGGGCGTTCGCGCGGGAACCAATGCGCTCGAGCGCATCCGCGCTCGCCTGGATGCTGGGCAGCGCGCCCTGCTCGGAGGACATGACGGCGAGGTCGGCACGCAGCGCATGCGCAGCCGCGAAGTCCGGATCCTCGGCCAGCGCCTGGTCGAGCGAAGCCTGCGGGTCGCCGAAGTAGCCGTGGGTCTGCTCGGCCGCGAGTTCGTAGTGTTCAAGCGCTGCGGCGCTCTGGGTCGAGACCGCCAGGCCGCGTACATCTGTCAGTTTCATCTCGGTGCCTCATCCGTGGGGTGATCCCACGGTTGCCTTTATAGGCGCCGGATGTGAAGCCCTCGTGTGGCGCAGCGTGAAACCATCGTGAAAACCACGACGCTGTTAACTACCTGACCTGTCTGCATATTTTGTGGGGACTGTCCCCTTTGAATGGGCGCGGAGCGCCCGTTCAAAGGCGGACTGTCCCCTCCGACAACCGCTCAAAGTCGGAAACCGCTGACATTCGGCCGCATGGATTCTCCGATACCGACTCCCGGCGCGAAGCGCGAGCCTTGGGACAAGGAAAAACAAGAATGTCGAATTCCAGCCGCATCCGAATCACCACACGCATCGTCGCCGTCCATATGATTTGCGCCGCACTGCCGGTCGCCGCGGCCCAGGCGAATGGCCGCGTCACCGTGAATCCGCAAACCTGCGGAAGCCCGACGGACCCGATCGAAGTCCTGCTGCCGTTCGAGATGCAGGCCAGTTATTTCCACGCGCTGCCGATCGCCGGGCTCCTCGTGACGCCCGAAAACGCCGCGCGGCGCGTGCTGACGAACCCGCGTGCGCGTGCCACGACAGCCAGGCCCCTATCCGGCAAGAAGGGTCCGGCTTACCCGAACGACCCATCCAATGTCGTGGACACGCGCGCGGACCGATTCCCCTGAGCTCCATGTCCGCGGCGCCAGGCCGGCCCCCTTGAACCCATCTCCGGCCGGCGCCAGTACCCCCTAGGGCGCCCTTGGCGCCCTCTTTTTGGCCTGAAACATCCCTCCGGCCGACCCAATTCTCAGTCTGGACCACCCGCGCTAGACGAGAATGATTCTCACTTGTACTATTCATCGCATGTATTTCGGGAGAAAACCCATGCGGTGGATGGTCGTCGGTTTGCTGATGTTGGCCCCCCTGGCCAGTGCGGAGGAAGCCGCCCCCGCGGAACCCGAATTCCGGCTGGTCATCAAGGACCACCGCTTCACCCCAGAAGTGACCCAGGTCCCCGCGGGCAAGAAGATCAAGCTCGTCGTCGAGAACCAGGATGCGACGCCGGAAGAGTTTGAAAGCTACACGCTGAACCGCGAAAAGATCGTGCCGCCCGGCGGCAAGATCGTGGTCTTCGTCGGCCCCCTGAAGCCGGGCCGCTACGAGTACTTCGGCGAATTCAATGCGAAGACCGCGCGCGGCTGGCTGGAAGCCGTTCCTTGATCGCAGCCGCGATCATCGTCCTGCGCGAAGTCTTTGAGGCGGCGCTCCTCATCGGGATCGTGCTCGCGGCAACGCGCGCCGTGCCGCGCCGGGGCGCCTGGGTCGCCGGCGGCATCGCGCTCGGCATCGTCGGCTCGCTTGTCGTCGCCGGTTTCGCCGAACGGATCGCCTCCGCGCTGGAAGGCTTTGGCCAGGAGATGTTCAACGCCGGCGTCCTGCTGGCGGCGACGGCCATGCTCGGCTGGCACAACGTGTGGATGAAACGCCACGGTGCCGACCTCGCGCGCCAGATGACGGCCGTCGGCCGCGACATCTCCGGCGGCGCCGCGTCGCTGTCCGTGCTGCTCGTGGTCGTCGGCCTCGCGGTGCTGCGCGAAGGCTCCGAGATCGTGCTCTTCCTCTATGGCATCGCGGCCGGCGGCGCCGATGCCGCGCAGCTCTGGGCCGGCAGCGCGCTCGGGCTCGCGGCCGGCGTCGCGATCGGCTGGGCGCTCTATCGCGGCCTCGTGGTCATCCCGCCGCGTTACCTCTTTTCCGTGACGAGCTGGCTGCTGCTGCTGCTCGCAGCCGGCATGGCGGCGCAGGCCGCCGGCTACCTCGTGCAGGCGGGCAAGCTGCCGGCGCTCGCCGATCCCATCTGGGACACCTCGGCCTGGCTGCCCCAGCACAGCATCCCTGGCCAGGTGCTGCACGCCCTGGTCGGCTACTCGGAACGCCCGAGCGGCATGCAGCTCGTCTTCTTCGTCGCCGTCGTCGTCGGACTCAGCGTCGCGATGAAGATGATGAATCGCCCGGCCCCGCGCAACAGGCCCGCGGCGACTGCCCATGCGGTCTCCGCGATCGCCGTGCTCGCAACGGTGTTCATGCCGGAGCGGGCACATGCCGCGCACGTCGTCTATTCGCCGATCGTCGAGGAAGGCGAATTCGCGATCGAGTATCGCGGGCATCACGACTTCGACGGCGCAGGCGCCATCGACGGCGGCGAGCAGCACAAACTCGAGCTCGAGTACGCGCCGACCGCGCGCTGGCTGACCGAGGTGCTGGGCGAATGGGAGCGCGAGCCGGGGGGCGGTCTCGAGGCGACCGAGGTGGCCTGGGAGAATATTTTCCAGTTGACTGAGCAGGGGCGGCACTGGGCCGACTTCGGCCTGCTCGCTGAACTCACCCATTCGCTCCAGAATGGCGGGAGCGAGGCGCTCGAGCTCGGCGCCCTGGCCGAAAGGCAGTTCACCACCAGCGTCGCGACGTTCAACCTCCTCGCGAAGCGCGCCTTCGAGAGCGGTGCAGAGACGGAACTCGAATACGCCTTCCGTTGGCGCTACCGGCTGAATCAATCCTTCGAGCCTGGCGTCGAATTCCACGGCGAGCTGGGCGAATGGGGCGAGTTCGGCAGCCTCGACGATCACCGCCAGCAGGTCGGACCCTCGCTCCTCGGCAAGCTCCCGGGGATGGGCGATTACGGCGGCTTCAAGTACCAGGCGGCGGTGCTGTTCGGGTTGACGAGCGATTCGCCGGACACGACCTTGCGCCTGCAGCTCGAATACGAGTTCTGAGGCGGCCCAACGCGGGCTACGGTAGTCTTTCGGGGCGATGCTGCGCCTGCGACTCCTCGGAAGCTTTGAACTCCGGGGCCCGGGTGACAGGCCGCTCAAGATCACGGCCCGTAAGACCCGCGCCCTGCTCGCCTTTCTCGCGCTCCAGAACGGGACGCGGCAAAGCCGCGAGCGCCTGGCCGCACTCCTCTGGGAAGACGCCGACGCCGAACTCGCGCGCTCGAGCCTGCGCCAGGCGCTGACGGCGCTGCGCCGCGCGCTGCCGGCAAAGCTCCACGCGCTGCTCGACGCCGATGCGCAGCAGGTCGCGCTGAACCTCGCGCAGGTGCAGGTGGACGTCCACAGCCTTCGCACCCTGCTCACGGAAGCGACCGCGCCATCGCTGAAGGCGGCGCGCGCGCTGGGCGCACAGACGCTGCTCGAGGGCTTCGATGCGCATTCCGGCGCCTTCGAGGAATGGGTCGCTGCCGAGCGCCGGAGCCTGCGGCGCGATCTTGCCGCGGCCGCGACGCGCCTTGCCGCGCTTTGCCGCGACGCGAACGACACCGAAGGGGAAGTCGACGCGCTCAACTGGCTGCTCGCGATCGAGCCGCTGCAGGAAGGCGCGCACCGCGAACTCATGGGCTGCTATGCGCGTTCCGGGCGTTACACGGAGGCGCTCCGCCAATACCAGCTTTGCCGCACAGTGCTGCGGCGCGAGCTCGACCTCGCGCCGGATCCGGCGACGGAGGCGCTGTATCGCGAGTTGATGAAGAAGCGCCGCGCCGGTGCGAGCGGGCCGCTCCACGCACTGCCCGCTGCCGAGCCGGACGACGCCGCGGACGTCGACCTCGCATCGGAGGTGCCGCAGGCCGCGACGACGGACGACCGCGTGCTGCATACCGGCGTCGTGCTGGCGCTACGCCTGCCGGGCCTTGCCGCCGAGCGGCGCACGCTCGACCCGGAGGAGGCGCGCGAAAAGGCGCGCAAGCTGCAACTGCTCTTCGACGAAACGGTCGCATTGCATGGCGGTGTCGCAGACCGGCTCTCGGGCGATCGACTCAACGCCGTATTCGGACTCGAAAACCTCTCCGGCAACGAGCCGCAGCGGGCACTGCGCGCCGCACAGTCGCTGATGCAGGCGTTTGGCGCGAGCGAGCTGACGTCCGGCGCACCGGCCGCGGGCGTCGCCCAGGGTGCACTGCTGCCGACGCGCATCAACGGCCCGTTCCCACTCTCCGGCGACCCGATGAGCGACGCCGAAGCGCTCGCGGGCCGCGCGCATCCCGGCGAGATCCAGCTCTCCGAGGGCCTGCGCCGCGCGCTCGGCGTGCGGCACCTGCCTTTTGCCGGCCGCCATGCGGAACTCACGCTCATGACCTCGCTGCTCGAGCGCAGCATCGCGACGCGCCGCGGCCGCACGATCGTCGTGCGCGGCGATGCCGGAATCGGCAAGACGCGGCTGCTCGAGGCGTTCGCGGACGCCGCGCGCGCGCTGGGCACGGAATGCCATCGCGTGCAGGTGCTCGACTTCGGCCAGGTACGGGCGCGCAGGCCGCTCGCGGCGCTCGTTTCGAGCCTGCTCGGCCTCGGTCCGGAGGCGGGCGCCGCCGAGCGCGGCCTTGCGATTGCGCAGGCGATCGAGTCGGGCCGCCTGCCCGCCGACGGAATCCTGCACGCAAGCGGGCTGGTCGGCGCGCCACTCTCGGCGGACCAGGTCTCGATCGAGCGCAATCTCGATGCCCAGGCACTCGACCAAGGCCGGATGGAGGTCGTGCGCAGGTTGATCGAGACGGCCTGCGCCAAGGCGCCGCTCGTCCTCGTCATCGAGGACCTTCACTACGCGGGCGGCGAAGAAGCGGCACGGCTGGGCGAACTCGCCGCGGTGGTTGCGTCGCAGCCCGCACTGCTGGTGCTGTCGACTCGCCCGGACGAGGATCCGATCGACGCCGCCTGGCGTGCGCGCGCGCGCGGCTGCCCGCTGACGACGCTCGACCTCGCCCCGCTCACGGAGGACGAATCGCGCGAACTCGCCGCGAGTCATCCGGCGCTGCCGGAGTGGATGATCGACGGCTGCATCCGGCGCGCGCAGGGCCACCCGTTGTTCCTCGACCAGCTCCTGCGTGCCGCCGATGCCGGCGAGACGGCGATGCCGGCCTCGGTGCAGGCGCTCGTCCTGTCGCGGGTCGAAAAACTCGAGCGCGAGGACCGGCAGGCGCTGCTCGCGGCGTCGGTGCTGGGCCTGCGATTCCCGCGCGAGGCGCTCGCGGCCATGCTCGACGGGCCGTCCGGCACGCCGGACCGGCTGGTGGATGCGGGGCTGTTGACGGTCGAAGGCGGCGAGATCGCCTTCGCGCATGCGCTGATGCGCGAGGCTGTCTATGGCTCGCTGCTGAAGTCGCGGCGGCGGGAATTGCATGCGCGTGCGGCTGCCTGGTACGCGGGACACGACGCCGGGCTTCGCGCCGGCCATCTCACGGAAGCCGGGGATCCCGCCGCTGCACGGGCCTGCATCGAGGCCGCGGTGATCGAGGCGGATTCGCTGCGGCTCGATCGTGCGGTCGAGTTTTCGCAGAAGGCCTGCATGCTCGCGCGCGAGCCGGTGGACCTCTGCCTCGCGCGCTGCCTGCTCGGCGAGCTGCAGACCCGGACCGGGCACACGCACGATGCCATCGCGACGCTGCGCGAGGTGATCGACCTGCGTCCGGATGCGCTCATGGAGGCGCGCGCCCGGCTCGCGCTCGCGAATGCGCTGCGCATTCTCGACCGCTACGACGAGGCCCTGGAGACGCTCGAGCGCGCGGAAGCCGTGCTTGCGGGCCACGAGCGGCCGGAATTGCTCGCGCGGATCTGGTCGCTGCGCGGCAACATCCGCTTCCCGCGGGGCGAAATCGAGGAGTGCCTGGTGGCGCACGAGAATGCGCTCTCCTGGGCGCGCAGGGCCGGGTCGCCGGTGGACGAGGCGCGGGCCTTTGGCGGGATCGCCGATGCGCTGTTTCAGCGTGGACGCGTGAAGAGCGCGCGCAACCAATTCGAGAAGTGCGTGGTGGAGGCGCGCCTGCATGGGGCTATCGGCCTCGCTCTTTCGAATGCGCCGATGCTGGCGATCACCCGCGGGTACTGCGGCGAAGTCCGGCAGGGGCTCGCCGATTGCGCCGAGACCGCGACCGAGGCTGCCCGCTTCGGCGATCCGCGCTCCGAGGTGCTGGCGCGCCTGCTCGAGGCGACGCTGTCCACGTACTGCGCCGATTTCGACCGCACGCGGCTGACCTCCGACCGTGGGCTCGCCATCGCGCGGCGGCTTGGCGCGCGGCGGTTCGAGGCGGAATTGATGGCGCACCAGGGGCATGCGATCGGTGAGCTGGGCGGCGTTGCCGACGCGCAGGTACTGCTGCAGCGCGCGACGTCGCTGGCGCTCGAGGTCGCGCGCACGTACTGCGCGCCCTGGTGCCTCGGCGCGCTGGCGCTGCACACGCCGAACGTCGAGCGCGCGCACGAGCTGCTTGCGCAGGGCGAGGCGCTGCTCGCGGCGGGCTGCGTGAGCCACAACCACTTCGAGTACCGGCGCGTCGCAATCGAATTCTGGCTGCGGCACGACAACATGCGCGAAGTGCGCCGGCACGCGGCGGCGCTTCACGACTACACGAAGGACGAGCCGTTCGCCTGGAGCGACGCGCTCATCGGCCGCGCGGAATACCTCGCCGACCGCGCCGAGAATCCCGCGCGGCCCGACCTCGGCGCGCGCCGCGAGGCGCTGCTGCGCGGCATCGACGCCGCGGATTTCGCCTGGCTGCGCCGCGACCTTTGACGGCGACCTTTGAAGGGGACAGTCCCCTTCATTTCAGTCCCCTTCATTTTTTTCACTTTCGCACCAACAAGCCGCATAGCCTCCCAAAGCGGCCCCATTAACGTGTGGGCATGCCCCGCCATGCCCGCGCTGTGTTCCCTGGAGTTCCACACCACATCACTCAGCGGGGCAACCACCGCGAGCGCGTTTTCTTTGAAACCGGGGACGAGGATTCGTACCTGTCCTTTCTCCTGGCCTCGGCGCGCCAGGAGAAAGTGGGAGTCGTCGCCTATTGTCTGATGCCGAATCACGTCCACCTGGTGCTCGTTCCATCGACGCCAGAGGGACTGCACCACGTCCTGATGTCAGTGCATGGGCAGTACGCCCAGCGAATCAACAGAATGCGCGATCAAAAAGGCCATCTTTGGCAAGGGCGCTACTTTTCCTCGCCACTGGACGCCAACTACTTCACGAATGCTGTCCGCTATGTCGAGCTAAATCCTGTTCGTGCTGGCTTTGTCACAAAAGCAGAGGAATACGCTTGGTCAAGTGCCTCGGCACACTGCGGGCTACGCCATGATCCAATTCTTGAGCCAACGCGGCGATTCATCGCTTTGAATGGAATAGTGGATTGGACGCGATGGCTCGCGGAAGGCATAGCCGACGAGTTAATTTGCGTATTGCGCAATCACGCAAGCAGAAATCTGCCCTGTGGCTCAACTGATTTCGTTACGCAGCTCGAACACGTAGCCGGACGCGAATTGCGTTCAAGACCGAGGGGCGGTCAGACAAAGCAATCGCCCGACTGAATACGAAAAAATGAAGGGACTGTCCCCTTCGAATGGGAGCGCCCCAGGACGGGGCGCTCCCTTCGGTAAGTTACATCGTGACGGTAACCGGCGACTCGAGCGTCATGCCGACGACGGTCCCGGCGGGAAGCACGACTTCCTTGCCGGTCTTCTTCGCCGCCGCGGTGCCGGCCGCTGCGCCGATGATCGCGCCGATGACGCTGCCGTTCTTGTGGTTGATCTGATGCCCGATCACGCCACCCGCGACTGCGCCGCCTGCGATCTTCGCGGTGTCGCCCGCCTTGTCGCTCTTCTGCGAGACCTGCGTAATGCGCGCGGCGATCGGCTTGTCGCCGCCTTCGAACGTCAGGTTGTCGAAGGTGATGCCGAGTGTCGGCGTGCCGCCGATGGTGTTGCTGCCCGAGACGACTTGCGTCACCGAGCCTTGCACCAGCGCGCCCGCCTTCGCGACGGTCTTGCCGTCCACGACGACGTCGTTCGTCAGGTTCGCGGACAGGCGGTCACCGACCTTGGCGGTCTTGGTCGAAATCGCCGCCGGGAGCTGCACCGAGATCGACGTGCCTGCCGGGACCGTGTAGTTCCTCGGGCCCGCCGCAACGACCGGCGCAGGCGCAGGCGTCGGCTTCGGCTTCGCCGGTGCCGCCGACGGAGCCCTCGGGGCCGGCTTCGGCGCACTCGCCTTGGCGAGCGCCGCCTCGCGGTCCGCGAGGTCCTTTTCCTTCTCCTTCATCGCGAGTTCCTGCTCGCGCTGGTTGAGCTCTTCCTCGCGCGCCTTCAACGCGGCGTCCTGCTCCTCTTGCGCCTTTACGGCGGCATCGGCCTGCGCGGCGGCCTGTTCGTCCGCCGGCTTCTTGCCGCAGGCGCCTAGCGCGAGTGTGCCGAGCGCAATCAGCATCATTAAGTGGGATTTTCTCAAGGACATTGTCGACATCTCCGTGTGCTCTCCCTGATTACGGTTTCAGGAACTCGATGCGATCGTAAAGCGCCTCGAGCTCCGGCACGAATGCATTCCAGTCGGACGCATCCGCGTTGTATCTCCAGTCGGGAGCGGCGAGCTTCTCGACCCGCAACTCCGTCTGGAGCAGATAGTAATGCTTGCCCCGCGCAACCACAGCCATTCCGCGCCAGGAATCGTTGCGCAGGATGTTCAGGCTGCCTTTGACCTCGACGCCGAGCGGCGAGGCATTGGGCACCATGGCAACCGCGATCCACGCCGGCTGGCCGTCGATCGTGCCCGTGGCCTCGCGCAGCACCTTTGCGTCCGGCACGCCGGACTGGAAGAAGCGCGGGAAGCCCGTGTCGCGGAACCAGTCGGCGAGGTGGCGAGCCGGGTCGGCGCCGTTCGTGCCAATCGTCTTGTCCTTGTCTTCCATGTAGAGCACGCCGTTCAAGCGGCCGGCCTGGTCGATGAAGGACACGGCGCCCGCGTTGTTGTTCGCGGGCTCCCGGCCGTCGGAGACGATCGGGTTGTCCGGAAACGGCGAACTGATCTTGAAAAGCTTGCTCGGCGCAAGGTACACGCCGTCGTTGAATCGCCCGTAGAGGTTGCCCTGCGCGCTCGTCGCCGCGAGCAGGACTGGTGCCGCCGCGATGGTGAGCAGGACCGCTAACTTGTTCATCAGACCCCCAGTTTAGCCCTTGGATATCCCAAACCAAGACTCCCAAGCACCTTCGGACAGTGTAGGCCGGGCGGGAGTTTCGCGAAGGGACGCGCCTCTTTACGAATATGAACGGGTGCGTCCCCTTCAGGCCCGCGGTGCAGGCAGACGTGACGGTCATTGGCCCCATAATACGGGCGCATGGGTCCGCTGCACGGCATCAAGGTCCTCGATCTCAGCCGCATCCTCGCCGGCCCCTGGGCCACGCAGTGCCTCGCCGATTTCGGCGCGACAGTGTGGAAAGTCGAGAAGCCGGGCAGCGGCGACGACACGCGCCACTGGGGCCCGCCCTGGGTCCACGACAAGAAAGGCAAGGACACGGCCGAAGCCGCCTACTTCGCGAGCACGAACCGCGGCAAGCATTCGCTCGCGATCGATTTCACCAGGCCCGCGGGCCAGCAGATCGTGCGCTCGCTGGCGCTGCGCGCGGACGTGCTGATCGAAAACTTTAAGGTCGGGACGCTCGCGAAATACCGGCTCGGCTACGAGTCGATCAAGGGCGTCAATCCGCGGCTCATCTATTGCTCGATCTCGGCTTTCGGCCAGGACGGGCCGGCAGCGAATGAGCCGGGCTACGACGCGATGATCCAGGCGATCTCCGGGCTCATGAGCGTGACCGGCGTGCCCGACGGCGAGCCGGGTGCGGGGCCGGTGAAAGTCGGCGTCGCGGTGTCCGACCTCATCACGGGCATGTACGCCGCTTGCGCGATCCTCGCGGCGCTGCACGAGCGCGAAGAGTCCGGCCGCGGTGAGTACATTGACCTTGCGCTCCTGGACACGCAGGTCGCGGCGCTCGCGAACCAGACGCTGAACTACCTCATCAGCGGAAAAGCGCCCGGCCGCCGCGGCACGGCGCATCCCAACATCGTTCCGTACCAGGCGTTCCCGACCAAGGACGCCTGGCTGATGCTCGCGGTCGGCAACGACAAGCAGTACGAGGCGTTTTGCGAGGCGGCGGGCGCGAGCGCGCTCGCAAAAGACAAGCGCTACCGGACGAATGCGGGCCGCGTCGAACATCGCGCGACGCTCGTGACCGCGGTCGAAAAGCTGTGTCGGAAAAGGACTACGAAGGATTGGGTGGAATTGCTGACACGGGCAAACGTGCCCTGCGGGCCCATCAGCAGCATCGCGGAAGTGTTCGAAAACCCCCAGGTGAAGCACCGGAAGATGCGCTTCGACCTGCCGCATGCGCTCGGCGGGCAATTGCCGCAGGTGCGAAATCCCGTGCTTTTCTCGCGTAATACGCTCGATTACTCGATGCCGCCTCCGCTGCTTGGCGCGCACACGCACGCGGTCTTGTCAGCCGAACTTGGACTGACGGATGCCGAAATTCTGTCGCTGGAAACAGACGGGACCATCGCGTAATTCCTCCCTGGATCGTGTCTGATGTCACATGCCGAATGCGGCAAGAAGATAACCAGGAGATACTGATCATGAAGAACTACGTTGCCATTGCGAGCCTCGCGCTCGTCGTCGCCGCCCCTGCCGCGTTTGCGCAGGAAGAAGTCCAGGGTTCGAAGGACTGTGCGTCACTGCAGGCGCAGTACGACCAGGCCGCTGCCGCGGCTTCGGCCGAGCAGCTGAGCCAGGCCAAGTCGGCTCGCGATGAAGGCGAGAAGCTTTGCGCCGAGGGCAAGACCGCCGAAGGCGCGGCCAAGCTGAAGGATGCGATCTCGCAGATCTCTGCGCCGACGCAGCAGCCCCGCTCCTAATCGACTGCTCGTCAGTTGATACGCGGCGGCCCGGGAAACCGGGCCGCCGTTTTCATTTGGGTGCCGGGTCGTACATTC
>DATBSX010000184.1:0-2395 GCA_036559565.1 Steroidobacteraceae bacterium
ACCATTTTCTCACCGGTCGCTTCCCGGATGCGGTGAAACAAGGCGACGTCCACGAGCTGGCCGACGAGGAACGCGGTCACCGAGCCGCCGATCGTCCACAGCCCCTGGCCGAAGATCGTTGCGAAGGCGGCTTGCATGTCCGGGACTCCGCGTTCGGCGCCGACCGTGACCCACCACCCCGCGGGTACGAGCCCGATCGCGAGGTAGGCGAACAGGAAGGCGTAGATGATGAAGCCGACGGCGAGCCAGGAAATGAGCCGCACGCCGCGCACGCCGAAATGCTCGTTGATGACGTCGGTCATGATGAACACGACCGGCCAGAGCATCACGCCCGCGGTGAACGACAGCGAGCCGCTCTGCCCGAACAGCCGCCAGTCGAACGGCGCGATGCCGAGCGTGTCCTCGAGCGCGAAGATCTTGACGCCGACGAACTCGGCGATCAGGGCGTTGGTGATGAAGAGGCCGGCCAGCGCGAGGAACAGCCGTGCCTCGCGCGAGGCGACGACCGCGGCCGCGGGATCCGCCGGCGCCGCGCCGGTCCGGCCGGCAGGTTCCGCTCGACTCATGCTTCCTCCCGGCCGCGATTATACGAGGCGACGCGCGGACGGCCGGTATAATCCGCCGCTGGCACGGAATCGCAATCCCATGGACCAGGCCCTGCTCGATCGGCTCGAATCCCAGACGGCGGAGCTCGTAAGCGCCGGGCTCTTCAAGCGCGAGCGCGTGATCGCCTCGCCTCAGGATCCGGTGATCCGGCTCGCGGATGGGCGCGAGGTGCTGAACTTCTGCGCCAACAACTACCTCGGCCTCGCGCATCACCCCGCGGTCGTCGCGGCGGCGCACGCCGCGCTTGACCGCTACGGCTACGGCATGGCCTCGGTGCGTTTCATCTGCGGCACGCAGACGGTGCACCGCGAGCTCGAGCGCAGGCTCTCGGCCTTTCTCGGCACCGAGGACACGATCCTCTATTCCTCGTGCTTCGACGCCAACGGCGGACTATTTGAGACGATCACGGGCGAGGAAGACGCGATAATCTCGGATGCGCTGAATCACGCGAGCATCATCGACGGCATCCGCCTGTCGAAGGCGAAGCGGCTGCGATACGACAATGCTGACCTCGGCCAGCTCGAGGCGCGGCTCGCCGAGGCGTCGGGCGCACGCACGCGGCTCGTCGTGACCGACGGCGTGTTCTCGATGGACGGCACGATCGCGCCGCTCGCCGGGATCTGCGAGCTGGCGGAGCGCCACCAGGCGACGGTGGTCGTAGACGACTCGCACGCGACCGGGTTCATGGGCGATGGCGGGCGCGGCACGCACGAACACTGCGGCGTGATGGGCCGCGTCGACGTGCTCACCGGCACGCTCGGCAAGGCGCTCGGCGGCGCGAGCGGCGGCTACGTCTCCGGCCGCGCGCCCATCATCGCCTGGCTGCGCCAGCGCTCGCGGCCCTACCTCTTTTCGAACACGATCGCGCCGGTCGTCGCCGCGACGACGCTCGCGGTCCTTGACCTGCTCGAATCATCGCCCGCACCGCGCCGGCAGCTCGCTGAGAATGCCGCCTGGTTCCGTGCGCGCCTCGCGGCCGATGGCTTCCGCATCGTCCCGGGCCAGCACCCGATCATCCCGGTCATGATCGGCGACGCCGCGCTCGCCGTGCGGATGGCGGACCGCCTGCTCGAGCTCGGCGTCTACGCGATTGGCTTCTCGTACCCGGTCGTGCCGATGGGCAAGGCGCGCATCCGCACGCAGATGTGCGCGTCGCACACGCGCGCGATGCTCGAGACGGCAGCCGCGGCATTCGCGCAGGCGGGACGGGAACTCGGAGTCATCGGCAAGTGAGGGGTCCATGAAGGCATTGATCAAGTCGCGACGGGAGCCCGGAATCTGGCTCGGCGAGCTGCCCAAGCCCGAACCCGGCCCCAATGACGTGCTGATCCGCATGCGCAAGACCGCGATCTGCGGAACCGACATCCACATCTGGCAGTGGGACGCCTGGGCACAGCGCACCATCCCGGTGCCGATGCAGATCGGCCACGAATACTGCGGCGAGATCGTCGCGGTCGGCGGCGAGGTGCGCGGGCTCGCCATCGGCGACCGCGTCTCGGGCGAGGGCCACATCACCTGCGGGCACTGCCGCAACTGCCGCGCGGGCCGCCGGCACCTGTGCCGGAACACCCAGGGCGTCGGCGTCAATCGCCCGGGCTGCTTCGCCGAATACATGGTGCTGCCGGCCTCGAACGTCTTCCGGCTCCCGGCCGGCATCCCGGACGAGATCGCCTCGATACTCGACCCGCTCGGCAATGCGACGCACGCGGCCCTGTCCTTCAACATGGTCGGCGAGGACGTGCTGATCACCGGCGCGGGCCCGATCGGCGTCATGGCGGTCGCGATCGCG
>DATBSX010000185.1:0-10281 GCA_036559565.1 Steroidobacteraceae bacterium
TCGATCTGGCTGAGCGCTGCGACGAGCGCCTTCTTCCGATTGACGTCTTCCATGCTTTTCGTTCCTCCGAGCTTGTTCCGATTATTCCACAACGGACCCGGCTCGCCGTCGGAAAATACTTCCACAACGTTGAAATTGTCCGGGGTCGTCGACTTCATGGGCGGCAGTGTGCGGGTGGCGCTGGCTCAGGAGATGACCCCGGAGGGGACAGTCCCCTTCGTGCCTTCGATTCAGGCTTGCAGGGGCCAGTCGGCGAGGGGTTTGTAGCGGACGCCGTCGGGATGGGAAGTCGATTCGACGAGGGCGAGGCGCCAGGGCGATTCATCGCCTGCCGGTTCGACCGGCGCGAGCGGCAAATTCTCGGGCGGAGGCCGACGGACGCGCCGGACCAGGGTCATGTGCGGGTGCCAGGGCCGCAGTTCGCGCTTGAAACCGAGCGGCGCCACGCTCGTCCAAAGCCTATCGACCATTTCCGAAGCCGCCTCTGGCACAGCCGACGGCATCGCGACCAGCACCTTGGGCTTGGCCCAGAACTCGAGCCGGTCGAATTCGAGTTCGATCGCGGGCCGGGGCCCCTGCCCGCCGGCCTCGATCAGCGGTGCCAGGCTGCGACCCGGGACCATCCCGAGGAAGGCGAGCGTCACGTGCAGGTGGGCCGGCGCGACCGGGTGGCCGTCGACCTGGAGGATGGCGGGCGCAGCAGCCACGGCGAGCGCCGCGCGCCGGGCATCGCTCGGCCAGAGGGCGAAAAAGAGCCGGAGCTCAGGCGTCCGGCGGATGCCTGCGTCGTTCACGAGGCGGGCAGGCCGTCGAGCGCCGCCTGGGTCGCCTGCCGTCGGATCGAGTCGCGCCCGCCGCGGAACCGGAACCGGGCAGTGTAAGCCTCGATGCGACTGCGGCGGCGTAGTCCCCAGGCGATCCAGACGGTCCCGACGGGCTTGCCCGGCGTCGCGCCGGTGGGTCCCGCAATGCCGGTCACCGCGATCGCGACGCGCGCCTTCGAGCGCCGCAGCGCCCCCGCCGCCATCGCGAGCGCCACCGCCTCGCTCACCGCACCGTACCGCGCGAGCGTCGTTGCCGGCACGCCAAGTTCCGAGCGCTTGGCGGCGTTCGAGTAGGTGACCCAGCCGCGATCGAAATAGTCGGAGCTGCCGGCGATGTCGGTCAGTGACTTGTCCAGAAGCCCTCCTGTGCAGGACTCGGCGGTGACGATCGTGAGCCCGGCCCTGCGCAGCTGCCTTGCAACCCGCATCGTGAGCCGCCGCAGCGCGATGTCGCTGACGGTCGCCTTGCGCATCAGCTGGCCTCCAGAAGCCGGGCCCGCAGCCATTCGTGGAATTCGTGCAGGGACTGCTCCTGCGGCATGAGAACGCCCTCGCGATGCCGGCGCGACCGCAATCCCTGCTGGTTGATCTCGCAGACCCGCCCGTCCTGCGCGACGACCAGGCGGCCAAGCGCAATCATCCGTTCCAGCTCCTCCGGATGCCGTTCGGCGACGCCCGGCGCCAACAGCCAGTCCACCGTCAGCTCCACGCGCTCGGGGCCCCGCGGCAGGATGCGGACGCTGCGCACGTAATCCGGGTGCGCGACGACGAAGAGGCTCGCGGTGAAGGATGCGAACACGACGCCGAGCGCGCGATCCGCGTCACTCGGACCCTCGATGAGCGGCAGGTTCGACTGGCCGTCGAGCGTCCAGGTCTTATATCCGGGCGCGACCCGCGGGCGCGTGTCCTCTGCCGGCTCGGCTGGCGACGAAGTCCGGCTGTCGGCGTAGCTGAGGAGTCCCTCCCGATACAGCGGCATGACCCGGCAGAGCTCCGGGTGGAGGCCGGGACAGTGGTAGCACTCGGAATAGTTTTCCCAGAACAGCTTCCAGTTGCAGGCGAGCGAATCCACCTCGCGGTGCACCGACACGAGTCCGGCCAGCGGCCAGCGCTTGACGTTCCCCGCCTCGTCGCCGAGAAAATCGGTGAGCGTAGAAGCAGGCCGCTCGCCCAGGTTCACGAACAGGAACCCGCCCCACGTGTCGACCTGTGCCTCATACAACGGGTATTCATCGCGATGAAAATCCGCCGGCAGGTCCATCTTCGGCGTCGCGAGGAGCTCGCCCGAGAGCCCATAGGTCCAGCCGTGATACGGGCAGACGATGCGGCCATTCGGGAAGCGGCCGCGTGGCGCCCCGCAGAGCCTCGAGCCGCGATGCCGGCAGGTGTTGTGATACGCGCGCGGCTGGCCTTCGCGGTCACGCGTCAGGATGAGGCTTTCGTCGCCGACCGACTCGACGATGTAATCGCCGGATTCGCGCAGGTCGTCGAGGCGACCGACGCAGATCCAGTCGCGGTACCAGACCGCCTCGAGCTCGCGTGCGTATTGCGCCGGGTCGTAATACCAGCGGCTCGGCAGCGTCGGAGTCGTGCGTTCGAGCAGGGTCATCGCCCTACTCGAACTTCGAGAAATCCGGCGGCCGCTTCTCGAGGATTGCAGCGATCGCCTCGCGCGCTTCCCCACCCGCGAGCCGAGGCCCGAAATGCGAAGCCTCGCGCAGGATCGCCTCGTGGATGACGGCGGCCTGGGCCTCGCGCAGGAGTTTTTTCGAGGCACGGACGGCGCCGGGCGGCAGGCTGTTGAAGGCCTGCGCGACCTTGCGCGCGTGCGGCAGGAGTTCGGCTGCTGGCAGCGCGGCATTGGCGAGACCCATGGCGACCGCCTCGGCCGCCGGGAACGGACGGCCGAGCAGCAGTTTTTCCGCGGCGCGAACCCGGCCGGCGACCAGCGGCAGCAGCAGGGTCGAGGCGAATTCCGGCACGAGGCCGAGGCTCGTGAACGGCATGGAGAAGGTTGCGTTGTCCGCGACGTAGACGAGATCGCAGTGCAGCAGCAGGGTCACGCCGATGCCGACCGCGAGCCCGTTGACGGCGGCGACCACGGGCTTCTCGAATGCGGCCAGCGCGTGCATGAAGCCGAGCACCGGCGAATCCGGCTGGATGAAGCGCGGGTTCGAGAAATCCTTGAGGTCGTTGCCGGCCGTAAACGCAGTGCCGGCACCCGTGATCAGCACGGCGCGAACGGACCTGTCGTCGGCGGCCCGCTTGAGGCTCGCGACGAGCGTGTCGTACATGTCGCCCGTGATCGCGTTTTTCTTTTCCGGGCGGTCGATCGTGATCGTCGCAACGCCCTGATCCGACTGGTAAGCGATGGCCATGGGTCGTCGTCCTCGTCCGGGGCCGTCATAATGCCTCAATGCGGAATCCCGAGACGAGGCCGGCGACGGGGGCGCTCTTTCCCGGCCTTGAGGCCCACACGCCCATGATGCAGCAGTACCTGCGCATCAAGTCCGAGAACCCGGACGTCCTCCTGTTCTACCGCATGGGCGATTTCTACGAGCTCTTCTACGACGACGCGCGCCGCGGCTCGAAGCTCCTCGACATCGTCCTGACGCAGCGCGGCGAATCCGGCGGCGGCGCGATTCCGATGGCGGGCGTGCCGGTCGAGAAGCTCGACAATTACCTGGCCCGGCTCGTGAAGCAGGGCGAGCCGGTCGCGATCTGCGAACAGACTGGCGTCGTCGGCAAGGGCAAGGGCCCGGTCACGCGCGAAGTGGTGCGGATCGTGACTCCGGGCACGATCACGGACGATGCCTTGCTCGATGCCCGGCACGAGAACCTGCTCGCCGCGGTGATGGCCGACGGCGAACGCTTCGGCCTCGCGTGGCTGGACCTCGCCGCCGGGCGCTTCAGTGTCCTCGAAGGCGAGGGCCAGGAATCACTCGCGGCCGAGCTCGAGCGCCTCAAGCCCGCGGAGCTGCTGCTGCCGGAGGGTGCGAAGTCCGCGCTCGCGGCGCGCATCGTCGAGCGCCCGCCCTGGCATTTCGTCGAGGACTCGGCGCTGCGCGCTCTGACGATGCAGTTCGGCACGCAGGACCTCGCCGGCTTCGGCTGCGAGGACCTGACGCTTGCGATCGGCGCAGCCGGCGCGCTCCTGCAATACGCGCGCGACACGCAGAAAGGCGCCCTGCCCCATCTCACGTCGCTCGTGCGCGAATCGCGCGACGATGCGCTCGCGATGGATGCCGCGACGCGGCGCAACCTCGAGCTGGACACGAGCCTCGCCGGGCGCGAGGTCGCGACGCTCGCGGGCGTCATTGACCGTACGGCGACTTCCATGGGTGCCCGCGAACTGCGGCGCTGGATCCGCCGGCCGCTGCGCGACCGTGAAGCCTTGATGCGCCGCTATGGCGCCATCGCCGCCTTGATCAAGGCCGATCGCTACGACGGCCTGCATGAACTGCTGCGCGGAATCGGCGATGTCGAGCGCGTGATCGCGCGCGTGGCGCTGCGCACGGCGCGGCCGCGCGACCTTGCGGCGCTGCGCGAGGGACTCGCCTTCCTGCCGCCGCTTCAGGCGGCGCTTGCCGGACTCGAGTCGCCCCTGCTCGCGGCGGCCGCGAAAGACCTTGCACCGCAGCCGGAACTCCACGATCTCCTGCGTCGCGCAATCGTGAGCGTACCGCCACCGCTCCTGCGCGAAGGCGGCGTCATCGCCGCCGGCTTCGATGCGTCGCTCGATGAACTGCGCTCGATCGCGACCGGCTCCGACCGGCACGTGCTCGAGCTCGAGGAGCGCGAGCGCCGCCGGACTGGAATCACGCAGCTCAAGGTCGCCTACAACCGCGTGCAGGGCTATTACATCGAACTGCCGCGGAGCCAGTCGGCGCGCGCCCCGCTCGACTACCAGCGGCGGCAGACCGTCAAGAACGCGGAGCGCTACATCACGCCCGAGCTCAAGCAGTTCGAGGATAAGGTGCTCGGCAGCCGCGACCGTGCGCTTGCGCGCGAGCGGGAACTATTCGAGGCGCTGCTCGACCGCCTGATCTCGGAGCTGGGGCCGCTGAAGCGCATGGCCGCGGCGCTCGCGCTCGCCGACGTGCTCGCGAACCTCGCCGAGCGGGCGGTCAGCCTGCGTTACGTGCAGCCGGAGCTTTCCAACGAGCCGGGCCTTTACATCGAGGGCGGGCGGCACCCGGTCGTCGAGCGCGTGCTCGACGATCCTTTCGTGCCGAACGACCTCGAGCTCACTGACGCGCGCCGCATGCTCGTGATCACCGGCCCGAACATGGGCGGCAAGTCCACGTACATGCGCCAGGCGGCGCTCATCCTCGTGCTCGCCTCGATCGGGAGCTTCGTGCCGGCGACGCGTGCCGTGATCGGGCCCTTCGACCGGATCTTCACGCGAATCGGCGCCTCCGACGACCTTGCGGGCGGGCGCTCGACCTTCATGGTCGAGATGACGGAAGCCGCGGTCATCCTGAATTCCGCGACCGACCGGAGCCTCGTGCTGATGGACGAGATCGGCCGCGGCACCAGCACCTACGACGGGCTCTCGCTCGCTTTCGCCTGCGCGAGCCACATTGCGAAGTCGCTGCGCGCTTTCACCCTGTTCGCGACGCATTACTTCGAGTTGACCGAGCTCGCGGACGCGATCCCGTCCGTCGCCAACGTGCACCTGGACGCGACCGAGCACGGCGACGGCATCGTGTTCCTGCACGCGGTCAAGCCCGGCCCGGCGAGCAAGAGCTACGGCCTGCAGGTCGCGCAGAAAGCGGGAGTTCCGCGCGAGGTCATCGCGAGCGCACGCGCATATCTTGAGAAAATCGAGCACGAACACGGGCGCAAGGCGCCGTAAAGACAGAGGAATCGACATGAAGATCGGCAAAGTCATCAAGGTGGCGGGCAAGTTCGCCAAGCCCTATCGCGTCAAGGACGGGGACGGATTCCGGCTCAAGGACATCGATCCCTCCGACACGGGCGGACTCGGGAGGGAGGACAAGCCGCGCGCGAAAGAAGCGCTGCAGACCGGCGTCGAAGCGCTGGCGCGCCTGCAGGACATGCTCTACGCGCAGGACCGGTGGTCGCTCCTGCTCGTGTTCCAGGCCATGGATGCGGCGGGCAAGGATGGCGCCATCAAGCACGTCATGTCCGGCGTCAACCCGCAAGGCTGCCAGGTGACATCTTTCAAGACGCCCTCGGCCGAGGAGCTCGACCACGATTACCTCTGGCGCTGCAACCGCAACCTGCCAGAGCGCGGGCGCATCGGGATCTTCAATCGCTCCTACTACGAGGATGTGCTGGTGGTTCGAGTGCACCCGGAATACCTCGAAACACAGAAGTTGCCGCCTGAACGCATTGACAAGGACATCTGGGAGCGGCGCTTCCGCGACATTCGCGCCTACGAGCGCTACCTGAACGGGAACGGCACCATCGTCCGCAAGTTCTACCTGCACGTCTCGCGGGACGAGCAGAAACGCCGCTTCCTCGAGCGCATCGACATGCCCGAAAAGAACTGGAAGTTCTCGGCGGCCGATGCGCGCGAACGCGGCCACTGGAAGGCCTACATGTCGGCTTACGAGGACGCCATCCGCAACACGTCCACGCCCGACAGCCCGTGGTATGTGGTGCCGGCCGACAACAAGTGGTTCACCCGCATCATCGTCGCCTCGGTCGTCATCGAGACGCTCGCCTCGATGGGCCTGCATTACCCGAAGGTGAGCAAGGCCAAGCTGAAGGAGCTTGCCGCCGTCCGCAAGCTACTGATGGCTGAGCGCGATTGATTCAGGCGAGGCGCCGCCGGGCGAGGTAGAGCACGCGGCCGTTCGGCAGATCGTGCTTGCGCTCGATCTGGAAGCGCTGCAGCAGGGTTGTCTCGAATTGCGGGCGCAGGCAGTCGCCATAGAGCGGCTCGCGGCCGCGCGCGATGGCCGCGAACATCGGGTCGGTCACCGGCACGTACTCGACGAGCAGGTGCCGGCGTGTGATTCCCGCGACCGCGTCGAACTGTTCCGCAATGGGCACGCCTTCCGTGACCCGCAGGTGATGCACGACGGCGAGCATCAGCACGAGGTCGAAATCCCCGGCGGCGCGGCCGAGCAGCGACTCGAGCTCACGGTTGCGCCATCCGAGCGCCGGCGTCGGCCGGCCGAAGTTGCCGACGAGCGGCAGGATCGGAAGCTTTCCGCGGCGCGCGCGCGCCCAGATCGCGGCGACCGAGCGTTCGTCGATGTCGATCGCGACGACGTCGCCCTGGCTCGCGGCGATCTCGCTGTACTCGCCCGTGTTCGCACCGATATCGAGCGTGCGCCGCGGCCGGGTGCCAGCGATCGCGTCGGCGATGAACGTGCGCTTGGCTTCGAGGTCCGCGCTGCCGTAATGACGGCGCGTCGCCGTATAGCGGTGCCAGTGGGAACTGCGCGCCTCGAGCTTGCCGGCGCAGCGTGAAAGCGGCCGCTCGAGACCCTTCAGTGATCGCTCGAGGATGAAACGCGCCTGCTCCTCGCTCGCGGCTTTCATCGCAGGCGGCGCACCGCCGCCGGAGGCGGCCTTGGCAGCGAGCGCCGCCGGCAGTGCGACGGTGCGCCAGAGCGCGGGCTTCAGCCAGCGGCGTGCGCCGAGGATGCCCGCGAGCGATTCGTGCGAGAGGCCCGCGACCGGGTTCGAGAGCGTCCAGGCGATCGGAAGGCCCGCCTCGACCGAGGCGATGAGCGGCAGGAGGAATGTCGTCTCGAACTGGTGGCGCGCGATCCAGAGGCAGCTGCCCGGCTCGCGCGGGATGATCGAGGGCAGGTCGACGAAGACAGGCTCCGAGTTCCGGAACAGCACGTTCGCGGGCGTCGCGTCCTTCAGCTGCCAGCCGCGCGGCAGGAGCGCGCGCGACAGGGCGAGCGTGAGCGAGCCCGCGGCGGCCAGCATTTCCGGCGCCCATTCAGCCGGCTGGCTGACGAACGGGATGCGCTCGTGCTCGAAGCATTCGCCGTCGAAGTCGGCGAACTGCGGCGGCGTCTCGATGCGCGGCAACGGGCGCGTGCGGACGATGCGGCCCTCGTCCATCCAGCGGCGCACGACGGGATCCTCGAGCATGCGGCGGAATGCCTCGAGCGCATGGCTGCGCACGGCGCGCACCAGGCGGCCTTCAAAGTCGATGAGGGTGGCGTCGGGATCGCGGAACGACCGCGGGCTCGCGGCAGCCGGGATCAACGCGGATCGCCGGGCGGCGGCTCGGATCCGTCCTCGGCCGCAGGCGCCTCGCGTCGCGTGAAGAAAGACATGAGCTTCAGGCGAAACTCGCGGAAATAGAAGATCGCGCCGGCGATGCCGGCGCCCATCATCTGCAGCAGCATCGACCCGGTGCCCGGGTCGATGTAGGCCGCAGCCGGTGCGACGGCGGCGATCGAGACCGCCAGGGCGCAAGCGAGCTTCTCGAGCGGGTGCTTCATGCGGTGCAGTTCACCAGTCAGGGACGGGCCCGGCCAGCCGACCGGGTCACATTTTGTCAAAAACCCGGCTGGACGGGCAGGATGTTGTCATCGCGCCCCACTTCTTCCAGCTTGAAGGGAAACAAGAAGCTCGATACGAAGTAGCGATCCGGCAGGATTGGCAAGCCCGCATCGAAGTAGAGGTTGAACACGCGCCGCATGTGATTGACCGGTGTCGCATCCGCCGGAAGGTAACCCGCCGGGGCGCCGGGCAGGTACATGGCAGTGAGATTCGCTAGCCGCACATGGTGCTGCTCCGGTCCAAGCATTCCGTTGCGCAAGTTCGGGCCGTGGTCCGAAACGAGGAGGATCACTGGCGGCCGGGGCGAGTCCGCGATCAGCCGGTCCACAACGGCGCCGATGCGGCGGTTCACATAGACAAGCTGGTCGGCGTAGGACTTGCGATCCTCCCACAGTCGTTTCTGGAACTCGAACTGGTCCGAGATCGTCGCGTGCCGCAGCACCTTGCCGTCGCGGTCAAACAGGTACGGGTGATGCGGAGGAACGAAGTGTGCAAACACGAACTTGGGCCCGGCCGTTTTAGCCTGGGCCGTGAGCGTGACGAAGTTCTGAAGGTGGCAGCTTGCGATGTCGATGCTGGCCTGCGAATTGAGCGCACGGAGCCAGGACGTGTCCGCCACCGCACGCAGGTACTCGTTGCTGAATACTCCCGTATCGCAGGGCAGGAATTCGTCTGCAAAGGGATTGCTGCCCGTTCCGCCCCAGGTGGATTGCAGCTGCACGTAACGGTAGCCGCGCGCGCGCAGGAATTGCGACGCGCGGTTGTCGCGCAGAAGTTGATAGAGCTCTGTGCGATCTCGTTCCACGCGATCTATCTGGCCGTTCAGCAGCACCTGGATGTAGTCGAGGTTGAGCGCCGAACCGACTGACAGGAAGGTCCAGTAGTAATTCGAGCGGCTTGCATCGCTCACCTGGAAGCCGAGCGCGCGCAGGTGATCGAGGAACGGCGAGTTGTCGAAGTCGTAGTACTGCTTCAGCACGTCGGCCCGGGCGTAGCCATCGAGCAGGATGAAATAGATATCCGGGCCGGCAGCAGCGCCCTTCCCCGCAGCGATCTTCGCGGCCTGGCCCGGCTTCGCGCCCGCGCGCCCCTCGCGCACCAGGTTCGTGACGCCTTGTGCGACCACGAGGGCCGCGAGCAGCATGGCGACGAGGTTAAGCGATCCGGTCAGGGCTGGCGGGATGCGCGCGGCGGTGCGGCGAATGCACTCGATGCCGGCAAGTGCAATCAGGGCCCAGGCAGCAGAATGCACGAGCTGCGGGTGGGCGTTGTACCACGTCCGTTCCGCGCCGCCGTCCTCGAGCGAGTCGCGCACCCAGTCGATCCACCAGGCATTCACGGGCCCGTAGAGATAGAAAAGGAGCACGACCCAGGCGGCGGCGAGGCCGGCGGCAGCCCAGTTGCCGGTGAAGAGCCGCAGGAGCGGGACGAGTGCTAGCGCCGCCGCGACGCCCGCAATCACGACGGGCACGACATCCATCGCCGTGACCTGGCCCGGGTTCGTCACCGCGATGTAAAGGAGCGGGTACGCCGCGAACATCGCCACGTACCACGGCCACCGTGTTCTCAAGTGCTGCATTCAAGCCTGCGCGAAGGAACCGTGCACGAGGAAATGTAGCAGCGAATCGGTGACCGGCGTCGAGAACAGCATCCCGATGTGACTGACGTCATGCACGACGCGGCCCGACGCACCCGGCAAGTCCGTTTCATCCACCGCCACCGTGCCGTCATTCGGCTCCGGGAGATCGGCCAGGAAGCGGCCGAGCCCGATCGAGCGCGAGCCCGCGATCAGGCCGACTTCACGCGGGAGCGACCACTTGCGCTCGCGCGGAGTCGCGAGTTCCTCGAGCGCGAGCGGACCGAGGATCGCCTGGCCAAGCGGATGGCGCGCGAGCGCCTGCGCCGCGCGGGCGCCGCGCACCGGCGCGCCCATCAGCACGATGCGGCCCGGCGG
>DATBSX010000186.1:0-3499 GCA_036559565.1 Steroidobacteraceae bacterium
GAGATCGGCGAGGGCGCGGCGCGCCAGTCGCCGCGCGACGTGCTGCGCCTCTACGAGCTGTGGCACAAGACCGGCAGCCCGCGCGCGCACCGGCTGCTGCTCAAGCTCGGCATCCGCCCCGTGGCCGCCGGCGCGTTCGCGCATTGAGCCGCCATGGCCGCACGGGCCCTCGAACGGCTCGAAACGCTGCTGACCGGCATCTACGACCTCGATACTGGATGTCGCGTCGAAGACTTTCTCGTCACTGACCGCCAGGCGCTGCCGGGCGAATGCCGCGAGGCGCCGGGGGACGAGCAGCTCTTCGTGAGCGCGGTGGACGACGAGCTCTGCATGTCGCTCTACCTCGATCCGGCCGTGCTCGAGCGGCTCGAGCGCCATGACCCGAGCGACGGCCTCGATGCGGGCAACCTCGCAGACTGCTGGACCGCGCTCGAAGGCGTCAGCCACTTCCTCTGCGTCGCGCACAACGCCGGCCACGACCGGCCGGTGTCGCGGCTCGCGCTCGAAATGCAGGCCGAGATCGACAAGTACGTCGCGAGCTTCGCGCTGCTGCGACGGCACGAACCCCGCCGCTTCCCGGCGGAGCTGCACACGCTCCTCTTCCGCCGCGCGCGCGTGGACCCGACGCTAGCCGCAGGCCGCGAGTCCCTCTACCGCCGTGCGAGCCGCCAGGCCTCGCACTTCTGTGCGCGGCTCGAACCGAGGCGGCGCGCCCTGTGCGCGCGGGAGGACGGCGCCTGGCTCGCCCACCTGCGGCGGTTCTACCGGTTGAGCGACAACGGGAAAATGCGGCACATCGAAGCGGCCTCCGGCGCTTATTGAAGCGCCCTGCGCTAAGATCCCGCTGTCTCCCGGCCGGGCTGCAGCGTGGCAACCAACCTCATCTACGAAGTCGAGTGCCAACTCGACCCGGATATCGTCGCGGACTACGACGAATGGCTCCCGGGCCACGTGCGGGACGTGCTCGCCTGCCCCGGATTCCACGGCGCCAGCATCGAGATGCCCGAGACGCCGCCGGGCGAGCGACAGCGGCGACGGATCCGCTACCGGGTCGAAAGCGCCGCGGCGCTCGATCACTACCTCGAGAACAACGCGACGCGCCTGCGGACCGAGACCGCCGGGCGCTTCGGCGGGCGCGTGCACTGCGAGCGGCGCGTCTTCAAGCCGCGGCACGAACTGACCGCGACCGCCCATGACCCCAAGCGCTGCCTGAACTGCGGCACCGTCGTCACGGGCCGGCACTGCGCGCAGTGCGGACAGGCATCGAACGTCCACGTGCTGTCCATGAAGGAAGTCTTCGGCGACGTGATGCACTCGGTGTTTCACCTCGACAGCCGTGTGTGGCAGACGCTGAGGCTCCTCGTCACCCGTCCCGGCGAGCTGACGCGCGAGTTCATCGCCGGTCGGCACCAGATGTACCTGCCGCCGTTTCGCCTCTACCTCGTCATCAGCCTGTTCTTCTTCGCGCTGTCGGCGCTGCTGCCGGATTCCGACTTCGCAACCTTCGACGAGAACGACCGTGACCTCAAGGTGTTCGCACCTGGACACGAGGCGACGACCGCGTCCACGGACGCCGTGCCGAAGAAGCAGGCACCGGCCGAACTGAAGGACCTGACGGGCGAGCTGCGCAAGGAACTCGAGGCCGAAGGCGTCTCGCAGGAGGACATCGAGAAAGCGTTGAAGCGCGATACGAGCTGCACGATCAACGTCGCTGAAAGCGCGTCATTCGACACGTTTGAGCAGGCGCTCGGCCGCGCCTGCCAGAAGATGAAGCTCGACGGCGGCCGGCACTTCGCCGAGCGCTTCGCGGCGACGGCACCGAAGCTCATGTTCGTGTTCCTGCCGCTGATGGCGGGAGTCGCACTCCTCTTTTACTGGCGTCCACGGCGCCTGTACGCGGAGCACCTCGTCGTCTTCCTGCACAACCACGCCTTCACCTTCCTGTTGATCGCCGTCGGCCAGCTCCTTAATGCGCTGTCGAATCTCAAGATACCGGCGGCGGGGCTGCTCAACTTTTTGGTATTCCTGCTGTACTGCTACCTGCCTTACTACGTATTCCGCTCGATGCGCGTCGTCTACGGCGAAGGCCGCTTCAAGACGCTGCTCAAGTTCTTCACCCTCTCGACCATCTATGTCCTGCTGCTCGGCTTCACGATGCTCCTCGGGCTCGTGATCACGATGCTGTCGCTGTCGTGAGCGACGCCGTGCGGGTGATCCTGCACGTGGACATGGACGCGTTCTACGCGTCCGTTGAGCAGCACGACCGGCCAGAGCTCGCCGGGCAGCCGGTGGTGGTCGGAGGCGCCGGCGGGCGCGGCGTGGTCGCGGCCGCGAGCTACGAAGTGCGCCGTTTCGGCGTGCACTCGGCGATGCCGATGCGCGAGGCGCTCAGGCGCTGCCCGCAGGCGGTCGTCATCGCGCCCCGATTCAAGCGCTATCGCGAAGTCTCCGGCCAGGTGTTCGAGGTGTTCCGCGACTTCACCGACCTGGTCGAGGGCCTCTCGCTCGACGAGGCCTTCCTCGACGTCACGGGCAGCACCGGCCTCTTCGGCAGCGGCGAGGACATGGCGCGGGAGATCAAGAAGCGCATCCGCGAGCGCACCGGGCTCACCGCTTCCGTCGGCGTCTCGCACAACAAGCTGCTCGCGAAGCTCGCCTCCGACATGCAGAAGCCCGACGGCCTCACGCGCATCCGCCCGGAGGACGTGCGCACGATGCTGGACCCGCTGCCGGTCGGACGGCTGTTCGGCGTCGGGCCGAAGACCGCATCGCGCCTCGAGGAACAGGGCATCTTCACGCTCGGGCAGCTGCGGACGGCGCCCGAATCGGTGCTGTGGCCGCTGTTCCGGCGCGAGACGCGCAAGTACCAGGACCGTGCGGCGGGCATCGACGAGCGGCCGGTCATCTCCGATCCGCCGGAGAAGCAGATCAGTTCCGAGGAAACCTTCGACGTCGACATCCGCGACCACAAGGAACTGCAGGAGCGCCTCGCGCAGCTCGCGGACCGCACGACGGCGCGGCTGCGTTCGAAGCAGTTCAAGGCAGGCATGGTCAGCATCAAGGTGCGCCGGCGCGACTTCGAGACCTATACGCGCCAGAGGAGCTTCAATCCGCCGACGCAGGAAACTCGACTCATCGCGCAGGTTGCGGCGGACCTGCTCGGGAACTGGCTCGCGGAACAGCCGCGCGCCGCCGTGCGCCTGCTCGGCGTCGGCGTCGGCGACCTCGAGCCGGAGACGCAGCTCGACCTCTTCGCGACGCCGGAGTTCTCCGTCGCGGGGCGCCTCGACGACGCCCTCGACCGCATCCACGGCCGGTTCGGCGACGAAGCCA
Organism: Steroidobacteraceae bacterium; assembly: GCA_036559565.1. Classification (GTDB taxonomy): domain Bacteria; phylum Pseudomonadota; class Gammaproteobacteria; order Steroidobacterales; family Steroidobacteraceae; genus SCUD01. The sequence goes on from DATBSX010000186.1 coordinate 3,334, forward strand.
TTCACCGGGGCACCGACCGCTAGACCACTTTTGCAGCTTGCTGCCAGTGGGGGCATCATGAACTCCTCATGTACACGAGCTTCTTCGGGCTGAACGAAAAGCCGTTCGCGATCACGCCGGATCCGCGATACCTCTATCTCAGCGAGCGCCACACCGAGGCCCTCGC
>DATBSX010000187.1:0-12636 GCA_036559565.1 Steroidobacteraceae bacterium
AAAGCGCGGTATCTTAGGCGCTGCTTCCCGGCCGTGCCACGCCAGACGCATGAAAGTCGATTTCAACGAAACACGCATGCGCCGCGGGATCTTCCTGCTGCCGAACCTGCTGACGACATGCTGCCTGTTCGGGGGCTTCTACGCGATCGTCGCCTCCATTGACGGCAATTTCGAGCGCGCGACCCTCGCGATATTCGTGGCCATGATCTTCGACGGCCTCGACGGCCGCGTCGCACGGCTGATGGGCACCGAGACGACCTTCGGCAAGGAATTCGACAGCCTCGCCGACATGGTCGCCTTCGGCGTCGCGCCGGCCGTCGTTTGCTACCAGTGGGGCGTCGAACGCATCGCCGAGTACGGCTCGGCCTGGGGCCGCTTCGGCTGGATCGCGGCCTTCTTCTACGCCGCCGCGGTGGGCCTGCGCCTCGCGCGCTTCAATTCGCGCGCAGCCAGCCAGGACAAGCGTTACTTCGAGGGCCTGCCGAGCCCCTCGGGCGCCGCGATCGTCGCCGCCTTCATCGCCCTCGCGCATGAATTCGACGTAACGGAGCTCCTGGGCCTCGTGCTCGCCTTCGCCATCACGCTCCTTGCAGCCGTGCTGATGGTCAGCAGGTTCCCGTACCGCAGCTTCAAGGACCGCGCGACCGGCGAGCGCGTGCGCTACTCGAAGCTGCTGCTCGTGCCGCTCGCGATCGCGTTGATCGCATCCAACCCGTCCGTCGTGCTCTTCATCATGTTCGGCACCTATGCGCTCTCGGGCCCCATCGGCTGGAGCTGGTCGAAGCTGCGGCGCCGCCCGCGCGACGCCGGTGCGGCAGGCAAGGGCGGCTGAGCGCATGCAGGCGCGGCAATTCGAGGTGCTCGCGGCGCTCGGCGTCGATGCCTACGTGCCGCGCGTCCAGGCGGGAGCCACTGCACAGGTTGCGCCGCCTCCGCCGCTCGACTGGGACGAACTCGCGGCGGTCGTCCGCGAATGCCGGCTGTGCGGCCTCTGCGAGACGCGCACGCAGACCGTGTTCGGCACCGGCGACCGCGGCGCGCGGCTCATGGTGATCGGCGAAGCGCCGGGGGCCGAGGAGGATCGCCAGGGCGAGCCTTTCGTGGGCCGCGCGGGCCTGCTCTTGAATGCGATGCTGCGGGCAGCCGGCTTTGAACGGGGCGATGTCTTCATCGCGAACGTCCTGAAGTGCCGTCCGCCGAACAATCGAGATCCCAGCGACGAGGAAGCCGGTAAGTGCCTGCCGTACCTGCGACGGCAGATCGAACTGGTCGCGCCCGCCGCGATCCTCTGCGTCGGGCGAATTGCCGCGCAGCGACTCCTCGGGACGGACCAGCCGATCGGCCGCCTGCGCGGCCGCGTGCACGATCTCGATGGCGTGCCCGTGATCGCGACCTACCACCCGGCATACCTCCTGCGTTCGCCGGGCGAGAAGCGCAAGTCCTGGGACGACCTGAAGCTTGCCCTCGGGGTACTGGCCCGTGGCCACCGTACGTGAGGATGTCGCCGCCGCGACCTGGAACCTGCGACCGATGGCGCAGGCGGACCTGGCGCAGGTCGCCGCGCTCGAGCGCGAGTCCTACGTATTCCCCTGGAACGACCAGATCTTCGCCGACTGCCTGCGCGTCGGATATCACTGCGTGGTGGTCGACACCGGCGCCGGCGTCTCGGGTTACGGCGTGCTCTCGATGGGAGCAGGCGAGGCGCACGTGCTCAACATCTGCGTCCGCGAGGAACTCCGGCGGCACGGCATTGGCCGCGGACTGCTGAACGCATTACTCGTGCATGCGCGCGACCGCGGCGTGCGCGATGCATTTCTCGAAGTCCGGCGCACGAACCGCGGCGCCATCGCGCTCTACCACGAGCTCGGATTCGAATGCGTCGGCACGCGGCGCGGTTACTACCAGGCGCAGGACGGGCGTGAGGATGCCCTGGTCTACCGGCTCGAGCTCGGCGCGCTGCGCGATCCCTGATCGGCTACAATCGCGCGCCCTGCGCGATGCCACGATGAATTCACCGAACGAAGAAATCGCCCGACGTCGCAGCTTTGCGATCATTTCGCACCCGGACGCCGGCAAGACCACGCTGACCGAAAAGCTGCTGCTGTTCGGCGGCGCAATCCAGATGGCGGGCGCGGTCAAGGGGCGCAAGGCCGCGCGACACGCGACCTCGGACTGGATGCGCCTGGAACAGCAGCGCGGCATCTCGGTCACTTCGTCGGTCATGCAGTTCCCGTACCAGGGCTGCATCGTCAACCTGCTCGACACGCCGGGCCACGAGGATTTCTCCGAGGACACCTATCGCACGCTGACCGCGGTCGATTCCGCGCTGATGGTCATCGACTGCGCGAAGGGCGTCGAGGAGCGCACGATCAAGCTGATGGAGGTCTGCCGGCTGCGCGACACGCCGATCATGACCTTCATCAACAAGCTCGATCGCGACGGGCGCGCGCCGGTCGAGCTGCTGGACGAGATCGAGCGCATCCTGGGGATCCAGTGCGCGCCGATCACCTGGCCGCTCGGCATGGGCCGCGAGCTCTCCGGCATCTACCATCTCGGCGAGGACCGCATCTACGTCTACGACAGCGTCCGCGGCGGCCGCGTCGGCACGAATCGCGCGATCGAGGGGCTCGCGAGCGAGGCAGCCAGCGCGCTACTTGGCGAGCGCGCCGCGGCTTTCCGGGAGGAGATCGAGCTGATCCGCGGTGCAATGCCCGCGTTCGACGCGGACGCCTACCTCGCCGGCCGGCAGACGCCGGTGCATTTCGGCTCGGCGATCTCGAATTTCGGCGTCGAGGAGCTGTTGCGTTCCTTCGTGCGCCATTCGCCGCCGCCGCGCGCGCGCCGCACGACGACGCGCGAGGTCGAGCCGATGGAACCCGCGCTCACCGGGTTCGTCTTCAAGATCCAGGCCAACATGGATCCCGGCCATCGCGACCGCATCGCGTTCCTGCGCATCTGCTCGGGCGCCTACCGGCGCGGCATGCGGCTGCACCACGTGCGGCTCGGCAAGGAAGTGCGCATCGCCGACGCGCTGACCTTCATGGCCGCCGACCGCCAGCAGGCCGACGAGGCCTGGGCGGGCGACATCATCGGCCTGCACAATCACGGCACGATCAACATCGGCGACACCTTCACCGAGGGCGAGGCGCTCACCTTCACCGGCATCCCGAACTTCGCGCCGGAGCTCTTCCGCCGCGCGGTGCTGAAGGATCCGCTGCGCATGAAGGCGCTGCAGAAGGGCCTCGACCAGTTGTGCGAGGAGGGCGCGACGCAGCTGTTCCGCCCGCTTCGCAACAACGACCTGATCCTCGGCGCCGTGGGGCCGCTGCAATTCGACGTTGTCGCGTTCCGGCTCGCCGACGAGTACGGCGTCACCTGCGCCTTTGAGCCGGTCAACGTGTTCACGGCGCGGTGGATCCGCGGCGGCAAGCCCGAGATGATCGAGCAGTTCCGCGAGCGCGCGTACGACAGCCTTGCGCTCGACCATGCGGGCGAACTGGTCTACCTAGCGCCGTCGCGCATCAACCTCGGCCTCACGATCGAACGCTGGCCGGACCTTTCCTTCCGCGAGACGCGCGAGCACCTGGCGGTGGCTGCGTGAAGCGGGCACTGCTGCGCCGCCCGGTCGTCGCCTGGGCGCTCTACGACTGGGCCAATTCCGCGTTTGCGACGACCGTCATGGCCGGATTCTTCCCGGTGTTCTTCAAGCAGTACTGGAACGTCGGCATCGAGGCGGCGGTGAGCACGTACAGGCTGGGGGTGCTGAACACGGCCAGCAGCTTAGTCATCGCGATTGCGGCACCGCTCCTCGGCGCCATGGCGGATCGCGGCGGCGCGCGCCTGAAGTTCCTAGCCTTCTTTACGTTGTTCGGGGCGGCAGCGACCGCCGGACTCTACCTGGTCCCACAAGGCAACTGGGTCGGCGCGACGGTTGTCTACTCATTCGCTGGCATCGGATTCTGGGGCGGCATCATTTTCAACGATTCGCTGCTGGTCGACGTCGCGGAGCCGCCCGAATACGACCTCGTGTCGGCCTATGGCTACTCGCTCGGCTACATCGGCGGCGGGTTGCTGCTGCTCCTCAACGTCATGATGGTCACGAATCCAGCGAGCTTCGGCCTCGCCAGCGCCACGGACGCGGTGCGACTCGCGTTCCCGATGGTGGGCATCTGGTGGGCGTTGTTCATGATCCCCTGCCTTCTGTGGGTGCGCGAACAGCGGCCGGCGCAACCCCTGCGTCCAGGCGCGGCAGCTCGCGCTGGATGGCGCGAATTCCGCTCGACCGTCCGCCAGGTCCTCAAGTACCGCGAGCTCGTGTGGTTCCTGCTCGCGTATTGGCTCTACATCGACGGCGTGAATACCGTCATCAAGATGGCTGTGGACTACGGCCTCTCACTCGGCTTTCCGCAGCAGAGCCTGATCGCGGCCCTGCTGATCACCCAGTTCGTCGGCTTTCCCGCAGCGCTCGCATTCGGCTGGCTCGGCAACCGCATCGGAGCCCGCAACGGGATCTTCATCGCGATCGCGATCTATGCAGCGGCGACGGTCGCCGCGTACCGGATGAGCGAGGTCGTGCACTTCTACGCGCTCGCGGCCGTCATCGGCCTCGTGCAGGGCGGCATCCAGTCGCTGTCGCGCTCGTATTACGCAGCGCTCGTGCCGGAAGGCAAGCAGGGCGAGTTCTTCGGCTTCTACAACATGATGGGCAAGTTCGCGACCGTGCTTGGTCCGACGATGGTCGGCGTCACCGCGCTCCTGACGGGCGATGCACGCCTCGGCATGCTGTCGATCATCGTGCTATTCGTGGGCGGCGCGATCCTGCTGTCGCGTTCCGCGGCGAGCGCCGCACGCTGAGACAGGAAGCGCGCGACCTGCTCACGCGGCGGTCGAGGGTTATTTCTCCGGCACCAGGTCCCAGACCAGCACTTCGTAGGGCTTGAGTTCGACGTCGACGACCGTACCGGCGCCAAGCGTCCGGCCTGGGCTATCGCCGAACGCAGGTGTGGCTTTCCAGGACCGCGCGGCATTCCCGGGCAGTTCCAGCGACTTCTCCAGGTCCATGTGCAGCGTCTGCGCCTGCGAACCCGGGTTGCGCAAGCCGATGACCGCCCGTTGCGGAGTCCACGAGGCCCAGCCATAGACCTCGCCGCGGGCCGGATCGCCGCCAATCCAGTGGCTGTCGCGCAATACGACGGCACGGGCACGTGCCCACTTCGCCGCCGTCGCCAGCGTGTCCCAGTTGTCCGGGCTGAGCAGGTCCGGAGAGATATACATCTCCTGCAGGCCGGTGCCGCTGGCGAAATAGGAATGCACCTCGTCGGCGAAATCGTCGTGCGGATCGCTGTCCAGCCCGCGCGCGTGGCGCGCGTAGATGATCCCGTGCAGCATCAGCGAATTGAGCGGGAACAGCGGCCCCTGGCGGACGATGCCGCCATAGGTGTCGGCGTCGCGGTAGGTGATCCAGCGCTGGCGGTCGCTGCCGGTGCCGGCGAAGGAATGATCCTCGCCGCCGCGCCAGATCGAGTCGGCGGTGCGCAGCCAGGAGGGCGACGGCCATGTGCCGGTGGTGAGATTGATGAACAGGTCCGGCTTGACCGCGCGCAGGTCGCCGATCAAGGCGATGGCGGCGGCGAAGTCGCTGTCGAAGGCGCTGCCGGGCGTGACCTTGTCCGGGCTGCCGGTGCCGTCGAGCTTGAACTGGTTGATGCCGTAGTCGCGCAGCAATTTCAGCGCGACGTCGTGGAACAACGCGTAATACCTGGGCCCCGACAGCGCCAGGCCCTGGTTGTCGACTTCAAACCCGCCGGCGCTCGCAGTCTTCAGTCGCGCCGCGCGCGGCGGGCCGTAGCCGCCCCAGGGCGAGAGCCAGACGCCGGGCGCGGCGCCGAATTTCGCAGCCGCCCCTTTCAGCGGCGTAAATCCGTCCGGGAATCCGGCGTGGAATTGCCACAACTTCGAGGTGTCGTCCCAGCCGTCGTCGAACAGGAACGAATCCAGGGTGACGCCGCGATCGCGCACCAGCTGCTGGCCGTAGGCCGCGATCACGCGCAACGCGTCGTCCTGGGAGTACGGCGTGAAATAGCCGATGTCATACCAGGAGTTGTAATGCAGGAAAGTGCGGAACGGATGCGCGCGTTCGTTCTCGAGGTAGGCTGCGAAACCACGCCGCAGCTGGCCACGCGGCGCCACGCCGAGAACGGCCGAGTAATCCGCGGCAACACCGGCGCGCAGCGGCAGCGCGCGGCGCAGCATGGCGGTGGCACGCCCGCCGATGACCTGCGCCGATGCCATCGGATGCTCGAAGGCGAAGAAGTAATCGGCGTCGACGATCGGTGACCCGTCGGCGGTCCCGATGACCGACGCGCCGGCAAGCCCGAGGTCGATTAGAGTCAGTCGCTCGAGATCGACGTCGTTCGGCGCCTGGAAACGGAATTCCTCGCGCACGTAGTTGCCGTCGTCCCGCAGCCGTGCGTTCCATTGCACGTCCAGCCCGCTGGCGGCGTCGACCAGGCGCGCCTGCAATTGCTGGCCGGGCCGGCGTTCGGCCGCGCGCGAGGCGCCGGGGCTGGCCGTGATCGGTGCGCACGCCGGCTGGCTCGCGAGCCGGAAGCTGCTTGCCAGAATCGGCGTCTTGCTGCCGCGCAGCTGAACCTGGAACAGCTCGCCGTCGAGTGCGCGCGTGCTGCCATCGAACCGGTTGACGAGCGTTCGCGGCTTGAGCGCGCCGCCCTCGGTGGCAACCACAAAGCGCAGCGCTCCATTGCCGAGTTCGGCGCTATCGGCGCCGACCTGGCAATCCGCGGCACCCGGTGCGGTCGGCAACCACGGCGGGTCGGCGAGGGCCATGGCCGGAAGGACGGCAAGCAGGGCGAATGGAGCCAGGCGGGACAGGCGCATCGATTGCACAGGACCTGGAAAGTAGAGGCCCAGAGTAACGCCGCTGGAGCAGGCACTCCAGTTGCCACCTTCGCTTGCCGCGTGCCGGCGCGCGGCCTTAGTGTAGGCTCCAATGGCGCACCTTCATGTCCGGTCCCCGCGCGAGCTGGCCATCGAGCTCAACGACGGGCAACGATTTGCGCTGCACCCGATCTGGCTGCGCGAGCGCTGCCGCGATTCGCGCAACATGGATTTGCGCACCGGCCAGCGATTGCACGACCCCTCCGATCTCGACCTGGCGCTGTCAATCACATCCATCAGCGAGCCTGAATCCGGGCGGTATCGCATTCGTTTCAGCGACGGGCACGAAGCCGACTTCCTCGGCCGGCATCTGCTGGAGGAGGCGGCACTCGCGCCCGCCGATCACGACATTCCTGTGCCGTGCCTCTGGGACGCTTCGACCGGAGAGGTGCGCCGCTTCGCCTGGACGGAGAACCCTGATGATGCGGAGCTGCACGAATGGCTGCGCCGGTTTCTCGAGACCGGTTTCATCGTATACAGCGGGGTGCCGATACGGCCGGGGTCGCTCCTTCGCGTGGGCAGCGCGTTCGGCTTCACGCGGGAGACCAACTTCGGCGCGCTCTTCGACGTGCGCTCGACGGCCGCGGCCAGCGACCTCGCCTACACCTCGCTGCCGCTGGACCCCCACACGGACAATCCCTACCGCGACCCGGTGCCCGGCGTGCAGCTGCTGCACTGTCTCGTGAACGAGACTTCGGGCGGACTCTCGACGCTCGTCGACGGATTTGCAGCTGCACGTGCGCTCGAAGCGCGTGATCTGGATGCCTTCGCGCTGCTGTCGCGCACTCCGGTTCGCTTTCGCTACCAGGACGAGGCCACCGAGCTCGTCGCCAGCGCGGTCCCCATCGAGCTGGACGCGAACGGCGGAATCGTCGCCGTACACTTCAGCCCGCGCCTCGATTTCGTACCGCTACAGCCGCCCGGGCAACTCGATGCCTATTACCGCGCGCGCCGGGCATTCGACCACCTGCTGCGCTCTCCGGAGTTCGAGATCCGGTTCCTGCTCGCGGCCGGTGAGCTGCTGATGATGGACAACCGGCGCCTGTTGCACGGCCGAACGGGCTTCGATACCGCCGAAGGCGTGCGGCACCTGCAGGGGTGTTACATCGACCTGGACGGTCCCCGAAGCCTCTACCGGGTCGTGCGCCGACGACTCGCTGCGAAGCGCAGCCCATGAAAAAGATCGTCAGCTTCCGCAGGATGGAAGACGGCACGCGCGAGGACTACTTGCTGCTGGATCAGTCCGAGCGCGATTTCGCGATTGGATTGCCGGACCGGTTGCTGGCGGCGCTCGGCAAGCTCGACAGCACGCTCGACGGCTACCCCGTCACTCGCCTCGGGCATTCCCTGCAGGTGGCGACTCGCGCCGAAGCTGCGGGCGCCGACGAGGAGCTCGTGCTCGGCGCGTTGATACACGACATCGGGGACGAGCTCGCGCCTTACAACCACGCCGAAGTGGCCGCCGGCATACTACGGCCCTACGTGCGGGCGGAAGTGACCTGGATCGTCGAGCGACACGGCCTGTTCCAGACCTATTACTACGTGCATCATCTCGGTGGCGACCGTCTCATGCGCGAGCGCCTGAAAGGCCATCCGTGGTACGACGCCTGCGTCGCCTTCTGCGACTGGGACCAGGCCTCGTTCGACCCGGATTTCGCGACGCGTCCGCTCGCGCACTTCGAACCGCTGCTGCGCCGCATCTTCTCCCGCGCGGCGCACGATCCCCGCTACGTCGGCGTCACGGCCTGAAGCGCGCGACCTGTTCGCGCAACAGCTTCAAGTCGGAGGCGGTGGGCGCAGGCCCGTAGCGCAGGCGCAGGTAAGTCTCCGTGATTGCGAGTGCGGACAGCCCGAGTTCGGGACGGAACCGGCGCACGCGCTGCGCAAAATCGCGCGGCGCCTCGCCGGTCTCGCGTTCGAACCCGCGGCGCGCGAGGCGCCTGCTGAATCGCCGGTAAGCTGCGACCGCCGGGTCCGGGCTCCGCGGACGGAATTCGTACGCGAGCCAGCCGAAAAGCAGGACGACCGCGATCGCGAGGCCGATGCCGAGCGCGGTCGCGAAAGCGCGCCAGTCCGGGTCGTCGAATCCGAGGTCGAGCAGGATCTCGTTCTGCAGCGTGCGGTCGAATTGCACGACCCAGTCGTTCCACTCTGCGTTCATGTTGTCCCAGATCATCCCCATCTTCCACAGCAGCGGCGAATCGCGCATGAACGCGCCCGGCAGCAGGTCCGAGCCCGCAAACGAGGCTTCAATGCCGCGTTCGATGCGCTCCGGTGCGACGGCAGCCGTCGGGTCGATGCGGCGCCAGCCCTGCCCGGGGAGCCAGACCTCGGACCAGGCGTGCGCGTGCGACTGGCGCACGAGCAGGTAGCCGCCGACCGGGTTCCAGTCGCCGCCCTGGTAGCCCGCGACGACGCGGGCCGGGATACCGGCCGCGCGCATCATCGTCGTGAACGCGGAGGCGAAATGCCCGCAGAAGCCCTGGCGCGTGTTGAACAGGAAATCGTCCACGGAGTCGCGCGCGAGCCCGGGCGGCGTCAGCGTGTAGAAGAATTCCTGCTGGCGGAACATCGCCAGCACGGCCCGGATGTAGGCTTCGTCGCTCCCGGCTTCGCGCCTCATGTCTTGCGCAAGTGCCGCCGTGCGCGGATTCCTTTTTGCCGGCAGCTGCAGGCTTGCGTTGCGGAGCGACACCGGGAGTGACTCGCCCGCGCGGTAGCGCAGGTGCGAGTGCGCGTCGTAACGCAGCACCGCATTCACGGGCTTGCGCGTGCGAAGGCCATAGTCCCAGGACTGGCCCGCAACCCCGGGCGTCCAGCGATCCACCAGGTCGAGCGCGAACAGGAACTGCTGCCCGGTCGGCTCGAGCGTCACCGTGTAGTCGACCGCGGCGCTATCGCGATCGACTGCCGAGTGAGGAAATGACTGCGCATCGCCGCGGGACCAGGTGTAGCCATCGAATGACATCAGCACGAGGCCGCGCCAGTAGCGCAGCGGCCGCGGCGGCGGATCGCCCTTGAACCGCACTCGGAACGCGACGACGTCATTGAGCGTGAGGTCCGAGATGTCGCCGGGCGACATTTCCTCGGTGAGGCCGGTCAACGCCCGCTCCGAGGAAGGCACGCCCCAGAAGCTGCCCTCGATCCGCGGAAAGAAGAAGAAAAGGACGAGCGCGACGGGCGCGGCCTTCAGCAGCATTGCGCCGGTGGTGCGGAAGGGACGCAGCGCGGGGCCGCCCCGTCCGCGGCGCGAGACCACGAGCAGCGCCGCGGCGAGCAGCCAGACGGTCGGCAGCACCCAGGCGGCGGTCGCGATGTCCTGCGCGTAGAGGAAGGACGCGAGGCACAGGAACCAGCCGATGAAGATGAGGATCGTGTGGTCGCGGGCCGTTCGCGTCTCGAGGAGCTTCAGCGCCGACATCAGCGCGAGCAAGGCCGTGCCGCCGTCGAGTCCGGTGATCGTCGAGTAGCCCAGCACGACGGCGACCGTGACGCCGGCCGCGATCGCTCCGCGCACGAACCCGAGCGGCATGCGCCAGCCGCGCTTCGCGGCGATCAGCCGCCACGCGCAGACGCCGAGCACGAACGCCGATACCCAGGACTGCAGGCGCAGCAAGTGGGGCCCGAGCGCCGCGACCAGCCCCGACATGGTCCAGGCGAGTCGCCGGAACGATTCCTCGCGTTCAGGCGACATCGGGGGCGGGCGCGCCAAAGCGCGCGATGGCGGCGAGGCATCGTTGTCGCTGCGCATCGCCGGGCTGCGGCGGGATGTCGTCGCCGGGCAGGCGAAGGCCGAACGACTGCCCGCGCGCATGCGCATCCACGATCCAGCGCGCGAGCACGGACAGGCGCCGCTCGAGATCTTCGCCGGGCGCATCGGCGAGATCGAACAGGGGCATCGCCTCTGCGTCGCCGCTGAATTCCTTGACGAGAAGCTCTCCCGCACGGGCGTACGCTTTCCAGGCGATGTGCCGCGGCGGGTCGCCCGGGTGGTAGTCCTTGAGTCCCGCGAAGTCGTCCTCGCCGCGCCGCGCGAGACCGCTGCCCGCAAGGCCCGGCGCCTGCGGCGGTGGCGGGGCGTTGTCCGCGGGCCGCGGGTAGACGAGGCAGGCGACATCCGGATGCAGCACGGCCCAGGCGCGGAAGAGGCCGTACGGGAAGCGTGTCGCGATCTCGACGCGCTCGAGCACGATGCTGCCGCGGCGGCGCGTCGGCACGCGCATCGCGACGTCGGTCTCGCCGCCGGCCGCAATCGAGGCCGGCGGATCGGCAGGACCCGATGCGACCGCCTCGAGGTCGCAGCGCGGCGCGCGGCCGGGATTCGAAAGTCCAATGCGAAACACGGCCTCGCCGCCCGCGAACGGCGGTTCGGTACTGGCCGCGCGCACGATGAGCGCCTCGAGATTGCGGTGACAGGCGTGCATTGCGACGACGCCGAGCGCGCCGAGCAGGAACGTGAGGCCGAGGCCGAGGTTGTTGCCGTAGTTGAGCGAGCCGAGCAGCATCGCAAACAGCATCAGGCCGAACGCGGCGCCGAGTCCGGTCGGCAGGATGTAGATGCGACCGCGGCGCAGCGTGACGGCGCCGCGATCCGGGCCCTGGCGCCGGCGGATCCAGCGACGCGTCCGTCGTGTCAGGGAGGCGCGAAGTCCCATGGTCCCTGCGTCACGCGGCTCAGGGGATCGCCACCGACTTCAGGAGGGCCGCCGCCACTTCGGCAGGACCACGGCCGTCGGCCGCATCGCGCGGACGCAGGCGATGGCCCACCACGGCGGGCAGGACCGCCTGCAAGTCTTCCGGTAGCACGCCCGGGTGGCCGTGCAGGAAGGCCCAGGCCTGGGCCGAGCGCAGGAGCGAGATCACGGCGCGCGGCGAAAGGCCGGCCTGGTGGCGGCCGGCATCACGCGAGGCGCGCGCGAGGGCCTGCACGTAGTCGAGCAGGGCATCGCTCGCATGCACCTCCGCAACGCGCCGCTGCAGGCCGGGAATGCTTGCCGGGTCGAGCACGGCCGGCAGGTCGGCGAGCAGGTCGCGCCGGTCGCGGCCGCGCAGGAGCTGGCGTTCGTGAACCGGCGCCGGGTAACCGAGTTCGATGCGCATCAGGAAGCGGTCGATCTGCGATTCCGGCAGCGGGAACGTCCCGACCTGGAACGAGGGGTTCTGGGTCGCGACGATGAAGAAGGGCTCCGGCAGCGCGTGCGTCTCGCCGTCGGTCGTGACCTGGCGCTCTTCCATCGCCTCGAGCAGCGCGCTCTGCGCCTTCGGCGTCGCCCGGTTGACTTCGTCCGCCATCACGAGCTGCGCGAACACCGGGCCGCGGTGGAACTTGAACCGCCCGCTGTCGCGGTCGTAGACGGAAATTCCGATCACGTCGGCCGGCAGCAGGTCACTCGTGAACTGGATGCGCTGGTAGGTGAGTCCGAGCACGCGCGCCAGTGCGTGGGCGAGCGTCGTCTTGCCGACGCCGGGGATGTCCTCGATCAGGAGATGCCCGCGCGCGAGCAGGCAGGCGAGCGCGAGCCGGACCTCGCGATCCTTGCCGAGGATGACCTGGTTCAGGCTCGCGAGCGCGGCGAGGAGCTGGCCGCGCGCGGGATCCGAGGCTTGCGACTGCGCATTCATCGCAGCGAGGCTACCCGCTCGTGCTGCTCGGCAAGTTGCGCCAGTTCACGCTTGAAT
>DATBSX010000188.1:0-7773 GCA_036559565.1 Steroidobacteraceae bacterium
CCGCACGGGCACGGGCACGCTGTCCGTGTTCGGGCACCAGCTCCGATTTGACCTTTCGGCCGGCTTCCCGCTCGTCACGACCAAGCGCGTGCACCTCAAGTCCGTGATCGAGGAGCTCCTCTGGTTCCTGCGCGGCGAGACAAACGTGCGCTCGCTGCAGGAGAAGGGCGTCACGATCTGGAACGAATGGGCCGACGTCGACGGCGAGCTCGGACCCGTGTACGGCCGCCAGTGGCGCGCGTGGGAAACGGCGGATGGCCGGCACGTGGACCAGGTCGCCCGCGTGATCCAGCAGCTGCGCGAGGAGCCGGATTCGCGGCGCATCATCGTGAGTGCGTGGAACGTCGGCGACCTCGAGAAAATGGCGCTTGCGCCCTGCCACTGCTTCATGCAGTTCCACGTCGTGGACGGCCGCCTGTCCTGCCAGGTCTACCAGCGCAGCTGCGACATCTTCCTCGGCGTTCCCTTCAACATCGCTTCCTATGCGTTCCTGACGCACATCCTCGCGCAGCAGGCGGACCTGCTGGTCGGCGACCTCGTCTGGACAGGCGGCGACTGCCACCTGTACCTCAACCATCTCGAGCAGGCCGACCTGCAGCTCGCGCGCACGCCGCAGGCGCTCCCGACGCTCGCGCTGCTGCGCCGGCCCGCGGATGTCGCCGACTACCGGTTCGAGGATTTCCAGGTCCTCGGCTACGAGCCGCAGGCTGCCATCCGCGCGCCCGTCGCGGTCTGAGCGGACAGCATGAGCGACGCGCCAGTCGCGCTCGTCGCGATGGCCGACAACGGCGTGATCGGGCGCGACAATGGCCTGCCCTGGCATCTGCCCGACGACCTGAAGCGCTTCAAGGCGATCACGCTCGGCCACAGCGTGCTGATGGGGCGGCGGACCTTCGAATCGATCGGCAAGGCGCTGCCCGGCCGGCGCAATCTCGTGTTGACCCGCAACCCCGCCTGGAACGCCCCCGGCTGCGAGTCGGTGACCTCAGTCGACGCGGCACGCGCAAGCGCCGGCAGCTCCAGCCTCTTCGTGATCGGCGGCGCGGAAGTCTTTTCCCTCTGCTGGCCGCTCATCGGCCGGCTCGAACTCACCGAGGTTCACGGCGACGTCGAAGGCGATACGCGGCTTGAGGGATTCACGCGCGCGGAATGGCGTGAAGTATTCCGCGAGGACCATGGCGTCGATGCGAGGCACGCCTGGCCATTCAGCTTCGTGACGCTCGTCAGGCGTCCTGCGGCGCCTTAGCGGGCGTTGCTGACCGACAGGCTGCCTTCGCCGAGCAGCCGCCCGCCCGCGCGCAATTGCAGCTGGATCGGCGCCGCGCCGGAAAAATCCAGCACGACTTTCCGGCTCCCCGTCTGAGGCACGACGGTGACCTGGCCGCCCGCGGCGGTCAGCGCGGCATCGCCCGTCTTGCCGACAAAGGTCGTCGTCGCAGGGTCGATCTTCGCGATGATCTCGCAGGGAATCGTCGTCGACGAGTTGAGTTCGAGCCTGAGCCTCTCTCCGTCGCGCCGGAGCGAGGCGCTGATCTCGGCGCCCTCGGCCCGCAACGACAGATGGCCCTGCGGCGCGATGAGCGAACCCTGCAGGTTCGTTCCCGGCACCTGGACGTCGATCAAGACGTAACTGAGTCCTGCGATCAGCAGTCCCGCGATGATGACGGCGGCCATGCGGTAAAGGGGCAGGCCGTCTTGCCGCTGCGCGGAATTGCCCGTGCGCAGGGACTGCGCGGATCCCGCCAGGATGTCCGCGCGAAGTCCGGGCGGCGGCTCGGCCGCGGCCACGCTGCGCAGCAGCTGGTCGGTGCGGCGGAATTCCGCGTGCAGGCGCCGGGCCTCCGGATCCTGCAACAGCAGGCGAGCGAGCACGGCGCGCTCCGCGACGGACAGTTGGCCGTCGAGGTCCGCCTGGATCAGTTCCTGGAGCTGGCCCTTGTCCATGGTCACAGCAGCCCGCGCGTGCCCAGCTGCTCCTTCAGGAGCTGCCGGGCCGTGTACAGGCGCGACTTGACGGTCTTCGCGTCGATTCCGAGGATCTCGCCGATGTCCTCGTAATTCCGGTCGACGAAGTACCTGAGCACGATCACGGCGCGGTGCTCCGGCTTGAGCCGTTCGACGGCTTCCAGCACCACGTCGCGCTGCTGGTCGTCGGCCAGCAATTCGGACGGGCCGGCGTCGTCCGCAGGGAGGCGCTCGTCGACCGGCCCCGCGTTGCGGTCGCGCACGCGAAGGATGTTGAGCGATTCGTTGATCGCCATCCGGTAGATCCAGCTGTAGAACTTGTACTGCGGATCATAGTTCGCGAGGTTCTGGTAGGCCTTCATGAAGACTGACTGTGCGATGTCGCGCGCATCCTCGGGATTGCGCAGCATGCGCAATGCAACGTTGTAAACCGGCTTTTCGTACTGCCCGACGAGAGCGGCGAAGGCCTGCGGATCGCCCGCCAGGCAGTCCCGGACCCGCGCTGCATCGACGTTCTCAATCATAATAATTACACGCGGGAGGCCGGCAAGTTGGCGGGGCAGGGGGCCTGCCACCGCTGCTTTTCGGGCACTCTAGCGTCCGTCCGGAGCGCGCGACAAGCTCGCCGGGTCCCGGCTACGATGCCGTCGGGTGGGGTCCAGGGGGCGTCACGAAACGTGACCGCGTTTTCATTCCTGCAGGCTGCCGGGATCGCCATGATCCCCTCGCTGGTGTGGGGCTGGTTTTTCGTCTCCCGCAATCCCGAATCGAAGCAGCTGGTCGTCGTGACCTTCCTGCTGGGCACCCTGGCCGTGGTGCCGCTCCTGCTCTTCATGGCCGGGCTCGGCGTCCAGCTGCAAAGCCACGAGGCGGAGGCCGTGCAGCAGGGCGGCCAGGTCTCGATGAAGCAGGCGCTCAGCCTGCTGGCATTCCTCGCGGGCGTCGCGCTGGTGCTGGTCGGCGTCATCAAGCTGTTCCAGCTGATTTCAAGGCGGGTGACGCGGCACTCGCTGCGCCTCGGCGCGATGCTGCTGGCCGCGCTCCTGCTGCTCGCGGCGACCCTGAGTCACAACCAGCTGCGCGAGAACCTCGGCCTGCTCGGCGCCCCGCTCGCCGACCTGTTCCATTTCCTCGTGATGTTTTCGCTGTTCATGTTCCTGCTGGAGCGGTTCTCGGCCCGGACCGCCGCCAATGCCGCGGTCGCGGCGCTCGCCGCCGCGCTCGTCCTGGTCGTGATCAATGCCGACGCCCGCCTCGCGACCGGCCCTGGGGTCGAACTGAGCTCGATCTCCACGATCTTCAGCCTGCCGTTCCTGCTCGACGTCGTCGAGCGGGACGTGCTGACGCTGCGGATCCTGAATTTCATGCAGGTCTACCTGACCTTCGCGGTGATGGCGATCTGCACGCTGCTGGTCGTCGCGCTGGTCCACGTGATCTACCTGCTGCACGAGAACCGCTGGATCAAGGTCGTGCACGGCGCGTCGCTGGCGTTCTTCTCGCTGCCGTTCCTCCTGTGGGCCATGGTGACGGTCAGTCCCGACTTGCCGCTGGCCGGCGAGATCCGCGGGGCGCCGCGGTCCGTCGAGATGGCCTGGTACGCCAACATCGCGCTCCTCGCCGCCCTTTCGGCCTGGTCGATCGTCGGCTTCATCCGCCAGTCGGGTGCGGCGGCATTCGGCCTCTTCAACGGGCTTTACGAAGAGCCGCTGAACTTTCTCGGCGTCGGGCTGTTCCTGACGCTGTTCATCGCCGTATTCCACTGGTTCGGGCTCTCGGTGGCGGCTTTCAGCCTGATTTTCCTCGCCTTTGCCGAGGAGTATTCCAAGCACCTGATCGTCCGCTTCACCGACGACGACAGCATCCAGTCGATCGACGACGCGATCGAGTTTTCCATCATCGTGGGGCTTGCCTTTGCGTTTGCCGAGAACGTGCTCTTCTACTTCCCGCGGCTGCTCGCCGACGGGGACGTGCCGACCCTGCTGCTGCGCTCGGTGCTGACCGTGCTGATGCACGCCGTCGCCTCGGGAATCCTCGGCTACTTCTACGGGCTTGCGCACTTCTCGGCCGAGGAGGTCCGGCACGGCCACGGCGGCAGGGGGCCTGCGTATCGCATGCTGCACCGGGTCTTCCTGTTCCGGCGCGAGCGCCTTTATCACGAAGCCAAGATGTTCGAGGGGCTGGTCCTTGCGGGCGCCTACCATGCGACCTTCAATCTCGCGGCGAGCGAGGGCCGGGTCAGCATCATGCTGGTGCTGGTCGCCGCCGGCTGCGCATTCCTGTATTACCTGCTCGGCCTGAAGACCAACCGCGAGAAAATCGGGGCGATTTCGGCGCGGCGTGTCCACGAGACGTATGTCGGCAGGCTCAGGAAGCGTTCGGCCTAGAGGATCTTGAGCGACAGCATCCACTCGTCGTCGCGCTTGCTGCCGTCCTCGAAGCCGGCCGCGTAGCCGAGCGACAGGGTCATGTCCAGGTGGTTGAGCACCGTGAATTTCAGGTCCACCTGCGCGCCGGCATCGTAGACGGTGCGTCGTTCCGAGCCGTCGCCCGGCTTGGCGGACAGCGCGCCGACGAATAGCGCGGGCCGCGCCCAGCCGAGGAAGAATCCCGGCGACCCGACTTCCTCGAACCGCATCGGCGGCAGGTTGAGTTCCAGCACGCTCTTGCCGAAGCTCTCGGCGGCCAGCGCGTCGATGTCGAAACCCGGGAAGCGGTCATAGTCCCGATAGCGCTTGATCTCGCCGTCGTCCACATAGTTGTTGCCGAAGCCGCCGAAATAGAAGCTCGCCAGCGGGTTGCCCCGGTCGCCGTCGGCGACGCCGGCCGAGTTGTAGAGCCACACGGACGAATTGCCGAGCGGGAGCGCGAAGCCGAAATCGAAGCTGCCGTGGTACTTCGGCACGTTGTCGCCGCCGGCGTGATCGAGGTTGGTGACGAGTTCCCAGCGGTAGCCCTTCTCGTGGTCCACGGATCCCTGCGAGCGGCGCGTGTCGGTGTAGGCGAGCGACACCTTGCCCGAGGTGATCTCGCTGAACCCGGATGGCACGTTCTGGTTCACCGGCAAGGTGTCGAGGCCGCTGAAGTACCCGGCCGCTATCTTCAGGTCGAGCCGGCGCGGATCGTCGTAGATCAGCGCCTTGTCGTATTCGCCGATGAAGGCGTCGCCCTTGCGGCTGCGCTTGGTCGGGCCGAACAGGTCGTAGAAGTCGGCGCCGTTGTGCCAGTACTCCCAGCGCCAGACCGGCGTCTGGTAGCGCAGGTTGACGTGCGGCCGCTCTTCCGAGGGCAGGTCCGGGTCCGGCGAGTAACTGGCGGACATGTCGAGCCGGTGGAACTGCGCCGGGTCCTCGAAGCGCACATGCCAGCCGAGCGCGATCGAATCGCGATAGCCCTCGAGGATCGGATAGCTGTCGCCGAGCGCGAGCTCGTGCATTGGCTTGTACTTGCCGCGGCGCGTGATCATGGACTCGAGGTCCACGCCCGCGGGCGAGCCGACGACCCACTCGCGGACGATCGGGTGCTTTTTCGCGATTTGTGCGCCGAGGAAGGTGATCGCGCTGACGTCCTCCAGCGGCTTCGGATCGATGATCATCGGCGCGAAGCCGTCGCCCGTGTACTCCTGGACGATCAGCCTGCCGTCCGCCATCGGGATCGGGCGGAAGAATCCCGTCTCCGCATTGCTGACGGCCTGGAGATCGCCGGTCGCGAGCTCGTAGCGGAAGATGTTGGATACGCCGGTGTAATAGGAGCTGCCGTACAGGTAGCGGCCGTCGCGCGTGAATACGAAGCCCTCCGGGATCGCCTTGCCGAAATCGAACTGGGCCATCGGCGTCGCGTTGCCGGCCTCGAGGTCCGCGCGGCGGAACACGCGCAGGAACTGCGAGCCGTCGAGCTGCCCGATGGACATCGAGAGCATCGAGCCGTCGGCCGACACGTCGAGTTCGAAGGGTTCGTCGCCGTAAGGCCAGGTGTGGACCTGGGCCCAGCTCGTATACGGGTAGGGGACGTGCACCAGGGTCACGTAGCCGTTGAGGTGGCGCAGGCCCCAGAGCGAACGGTCCGACTCGTCGAAGCAGAGGTCGCCGATGCGCGCGTCGCGGAGCAGCATGCGCGCCTTGCCCGTCGCGACATCCACCGACATCAGGTCGCGCCAGGCGTTGTTGTCCGCGGCGTAGAACAGCGTGCGGGTGGCCGGATCGAAAGCGGTGGACGTTACCCGGTATTTCATCGGCCCCTTGATGTCGACGAGCTTGCGGATGCTGTCGTCGCCCAGGGAAACGACGCCGGCATAGGCGACGACGCCGGGATACTGGAATGCGCCGACCAGCGCGTTCGTCGCGGGCTCGTAGTAGGAGCGCGATACGGACCCGAGTCCCTGCCGGATCAGGCGCTGGCCCTGCGTCAGCGGGTGCTCCCGGACCGATTGCAGGTTGGCCGACTGGAATTCGTGCTCCCAGGCGATCCACTCGCTCCAGGCGGTCTCGAGCGGCTCGCCGAAGACCTTGGCGAACTGGTCCGAGTAGTACGCCTCGCTGTCCTCGCCGCGCTTCAGCCACTCCACCACGTCCTGTGGCGAATGAACGTAGGCGAGATAGCTGAAGAAACGGGTGCCGTACAGGTAGGCGTTGGTGCCGGTCTGAAAGTCGGCGATGACGCCCTTCGAGACGAGTCCGAGGTTGCTGTAGAAGTGCGCACCGTCGCGGACCATCGCGCGGAACACCATTTCATCGTAGGCGCCCTGGGCGCGGCCGACGCCGCCGGCCATCCAGGTCTCCATGAAGGAAGCCGCGCCCTCGAGGTACCAGCGCGGCGTGCTGAGGCGCGGCACCGTGAGGTAGTTGTAGAGGATCGATTCCGGGTGCTCGTCGGTCTGCCGCGGCTTGCCGCCGAACAGCCGCCGCCAGCGCAGGTCGCGGGAGTTCGCGGCGTCCATGTTGGCGAGATGCACGGCCTCGTGGTTCATCGTCGAGTACATGCGCTCGCTGCCCGGCAGGGTCTCGAGCGTGTGGCTCGCAGGGGCGATGTAGAGCGTCACGCCGTTGCGCGGCGAGGCGCTGGCGCCGGCATTGCCGTAGTCGGCGAGATCGGTCAGCACCAGCGTGCTCTTCTCGTACGGCGTCCAGTCGAAGACGCGGCGCTGGAACTGCAGCGAGTTGTAGAAGGTGCTGCCGACGAGGGGCGTCAGGTAGGTCTGGAAAGGATCGAAGTAGAGCAGCCGGAAGTCGTCGGTTTCCAGCAGGTCCATCTGGAAGGACTCGGCGCGGACCGGGGCGCTCGCCAGGAACCCGGCCAGCAGGAACTCCGCCAGCAATACCCGAAACGAAAACAGGGCCGCCAGCATGCCTGCAGGCGGCCCTGTCACGAAGGCACTCCGAGGTCGGCCGGCAGTACTTACTGCGAGGCGCCCCTCATGGAATCGTTCTTCAGCGCGTCGTTCTTCATGGCGTCGCGGAATGCCTGGCTCGCCAGTGCGTCGCGGAACGCCTGGTTCGCGAAGGCATCGCGGAAGGCCTGGCTGCCCATCGCATCGCGGAACGCCTGGTTGCCCATCGCGTCGCGGAAGGCCTGGTTGCTCATCGCGTCGCGGAAGGCCTGATTGCCCATCGCGTCGCGGAAGGCCTGGTTGCCCATCGCGTCACGGAACGCCTGGTTGCCCATGGCATCACGGAAGGCCTGGCTGCCCATCGCATCGCGGAAGGCCTGGTTTCCCATCGCATCGCGGAAGGCCTGATTGCCCATCGCGTCGCGGAACGCCTGGCTGCCCATCGCATCGCGGAAGGCCTGGTTGCCCATCGCGTCGCGGAACGC
>DATBSX010000189.1:0-15821 GCA_036559565.1 Steroidobacteraceae bacterium
GATGCAGGCGTCGCACTCGATGCAGAGCTTTGCGTGGAACACCGTCTGGATGTCGCAGTTCATGCAGCGCGAGACTTCCTCGGCGGCGCGCTCGGCGTCGAACCCGAGCTCGACCTCGATGTTGAGGCGCTTGAAGCGCTCCTTGAGGCTCACGTGCGGCATCAGCTTGCGCGCCGATGCGTCGTAGTCATTCTTGTACGACCACTCGTGCATGCCGACCTTGCGGCTCTGCAGGTTGACGCCCCGCGGCATGCGCTCCGACAGCACCTCGCCGTGGCAATGCTTGTGGATCGAGATCGCGGCCTGGTGCCCGTGCTCGACGGCCCATATGATGTTCTTGGGGCCGAACGCCGCGTCGCCGCCGAAGAAGACGCCCTTGCGCGTCGACTCGTACGTGAGCTTGTCGAGCTTCGGCACGTCCCACTTGTCGAATTCGATGCCGAGATCGCGTTCGACCCAGGGAAACGCATTCTCCTGGCCGATGGCCAGGATCACGTCGTCGCAGGGAATGAAGACTTCCTCGGCGACGCGCTGGCTCCTGATCTCGGCGCCGTCCATCTCGTACTCAAGCCGCTCGAAGGTCATGCCCTTGAGCATGCCGCCCTCGACGACGAAGTTCTTCGGCGCGTGGTTCACGATGATCTCGACGTGCTCCTCCTCCGCGTCCTCGAGCTCCCACTCGGAGGCCTTGAAGAAGCCGCGCGGCTTGCGCGCCATGACCTTCACGCTCTTCGCGCCGAGCCGGAGCGACGTCCGGCAGCAATCCATCGCGGTATTGCCGACGCCGATGATCAGCACGCGCTCGCCGATCCTGTCGACGTGCTCGAATGCCACCGACTCGAGCCAGGCGATGCCGATGTGGATCCGGTCGGAGTCCTTGCGGCCCGGCAGGCTCAGCTCCTTGCCTTTCGGCGCGCCGGTGCCGACGAACACCGCATCGAATCCGCCGCCATCCAGCAACTTGCGCATGCTGGGGACTGGCGTGCCGAGCCTGAGGTCGGCGCCCATGCCGACGACATAGCCGATCTCCTCGTCGAGCACCTGCGCCGGCAGGCGGAATGCCGGGATATTCGTGCGCATCAGGCCGCCGGCCGTCGCGTACTGCTCGAAGATCACGACTTCATAGCCGATCGGCAGCAGGTCGTTCGCGACGGTGAGCGTCGCGGGGCCCGCGCCGATGCAGGCGACGCGCTTGCCGTTGTTCTTCGCCGGCGCCTTCGGCAGCCGCGGCGTGATGTCGTCGCGCAGGTCCGCAGCCACGCGCTTCAGGCGGCAGATCGCGACGGGTTTTTCCTCGACGCGTGCGCGCCGGCAGGCGGGCTCGCACGGGCGGTCGCAGACGCGCCCGAGGATCCCGGGGAATACGTTCGACTCACGATTTACCAGGTAGGCGTCCGAGTAGCGCCCCTGCGCGATGAGGCGGATGTACTCGGGCACGTCCGTGTGCGCGGGACATGCCCACTGGCAGTCCACCACTTTGTGGTAGTAGTCCGGATCCGCCGTGTTCGTCGGTTGCATCAGCCCTCCAGTATACCGGCCGGCGGGCTGGTCGATGCGGGCGCCCCGCCGCCGCCCGCGCCGCGGTTGACGAGTTCCGCGATCCGCATCGCGGTCTCGAGCGCCCGCAGGCCGTCCTCGCCGGAAACGACGGGGCGACCGCCGCTTTCCACGGCGGCGATGAACGACCGGATCTCGTCCAGCAGTGCGTCGCCCGGATCGAAGCTCCGCTCCTGCAGGTCCACCTTCGGAATGCCGCCCTCGTCGAACACCGCCGGCTTGCGCACGATCGTCAGCAGTTTCTGCTGCAGGTCGATCGACAGGTAGGCATCGGCCTGGAATACGCGCAGTTTCCGCTCGGCCTTAAGGCTGATGCGGCTCGCCGTGACGTCCGCGACGCAGCCGTTCGCGAAACGGATGCGCGCATTGGCGATGTCGATCTCGTCGGTGAACACGGGCGCGCCGATCGCGTCGATCGAGGCGATCGGCGAGCGCACGATGTGCTCGATCAGGTCGATGTCGTGGATCATGAGGTCGAGCACGACCGAAACATCGGTGCCGCGCGGCTTGAACGGGGCGAGGCGGTTCGACTCGATGAACCGCGGAGCGGACAACTCGCTGGCAACCGCGAGGATCACCGGGTTGAAGCGCTCGAGGTGGCCGACCTGCAACACGCAATGCCCTGCAGCGGCGATCTCGATGAGTTCGCGCGCCTCCTCCACGGTCGCGGTGATCGGCTTCTCGACCAGGACGTGCACGCCCGCCTTCAGGAAGTCGCGGGCAACCGGGTGATGCAGCGCGGTCGGCGTCGCGATGCTGACGGCATCCACGCGGCCCAGCAACTCTCGATGGTCCGCGAAGCCGGGCACGCCGAGCTCGGCCCGCAGGCGCTCGCGCGCCTCGGCCGACGGATCGGCGATGCCGACGAGCTCGCAGTTCGCGAGCGCGGAATATTTCTGTGCGTGGAAGCGGCCGAGGTAGCCGGCGCCGACGACGGCGCAGCGCAGTCGCGTCATGTGGACGCCAGTATAGCCGCGCGGGCGCGTGGCTTGCCCCGGCCGGGCCTGCCCCGCAAACTGTCCGCAATGGCCTGGCACGACCCGATCCGGAACTGGTACGCGGGACTTTCGCCCGCCTGGCGGCGCGAACTGCGGATCGTCGCCCTCTGGTTCGGCTTCGGCCTCGTCGTCATGCCCTTCCTTATCTATCTGGCGGGCTTCCTGACGCTCGGACCCTACGAGGGCGGCCTGCTCGCCTTCCTCGGCTCGCTGCTCGCCGCCTTCTTCACGCTGACCCCGACCGCATGGCTCCTGGTGCTCGGCCCCTACCTGCTGTTCACGGCCGTGCGCCTGCTGACCCGCCCGATGCGGCGGACCGGCTGACCGCCTACTCCTCCTCCTCGACGGCGCGGGCCTTCGCACTCTTCTCGCGGACGGCGCGGAATTCGTTGCCCGCGCGCCATTCCGGCCAGATCTTCGCGTTGGCGACGCGCGCGCCGACCTCGAACAGGAGGCGCAGGTCCTCGATCGACCCGGTGACGTCCCAGGAATCGGAATATTCGTCGCCGGGCTTGTGGTAACGCTTCGTTTCGTAGTCCTGCAGCATCGCAAGGCCCGTGCCCGCCGGCTTGTCGCGCAGCGTCGTGCCCGACTTGATGTAGAGCGAGGGCACGCCGGCCTTCGCGAAATTGAACTGGTCCGAGCGGTAGAAACGGCCGGCCTCGGAGCGCTGGTCGGGCGTCAGCGTGCGGCCCTGCGATTTCGCGGCCGTGGCGAGCAGGTCCTCGAGGTCGGAGGCGCCGTATCCGACCACCTCGACGTCCTTCGCACGCCCGAGCGGATGCAAGGCGTCGATATTGATCAGCGCTGCCGTCTTCGCGAGCGGCACCAGCGGATGCTCGACGTAGTACTCGGAACCGAGCAGCCCGGACTCCTCCGCGGTGACGGCGATGAACAGGACCGAGCGCGACGCGCCCGGCAGCATGTCCCGATACGCGCGCGCAATCGTGAGGATGCCCGCGACGCCAGTCGCATTGTCCACCGCGCCGTTGTAGACGCGGTCTCCCTCCGGATTGTCGTCGAGGCCCAGGTGGTCCCAGTGCGCCATGTAGATGACGTACTCGTCGGGGCGATCCTTGCCCTCCATGGATCCCACGATATTGGGCGAACGCTTGTGCCGGACCACGTTCCTGACGCCGCCTGTCGCGGTGACGCCGAGCGGTACGGGCTTGAAGCCGCGCTTCACTGCCGCCGCCTTCAGTGCATCGAAGTCCTGGCCTGCGAGTTCCATGAGCTGGCGCGCGCGCGTCTCGGTGATCCAGCCCTCGAGCGCCGTGCGGCCGGCATTGCCGTCTTCGCGATCGAGGTAGAACTGCGGGCCCGACCAGCTGTTCCGGACGACGCCCCAGTCATAGGACGCGGGCGCCGTTTCGTGGACGATGATGGCCGCCGCCGCGCCCTGGCGCGAGGCCTCCTCGTATTTGTAGGTCCAGCGGCCGTGGTAGGTCATTGCCTTGCCGCGGAACAGCGACTCCTCCCCGGTGACGAATCCCGGGTCATTCACGAGGATGAGCGCCGTCTTGCCGTGCATGTCGATGCCGGCGTAGTCGTTCCAGCCGTATTCGGGCGCGTTGATGCCGTAGCCGACGAACACCACCTCGCTGCCCGCGACGGACGCCGAGGCCTGCGCGCGGCGTGAAGCGATCACCATGTCGTCGCCGTAGGCGAGCGCCATCCCGCCCGCACCCTTGTTGAACGACAGCGTCTGGCCGCTGCCCGTGATCTCGAGGAGCGCGACGTCCTGGCGGTAGTCGCCGCCGGCGGCCGGCTGCAGGCCGAGCTCGAGGAATTCCTTTTCGATGTACTCGAGCGTCATCTGCTCGCCCTTCGAGCCGGGAGAGCGCCCTTCGAAGTCGTCTGCGGAGAGCGCGACGACGTGTGCGCGGTAAGCCGAGCCATTGATCGCCTCCGCGGCCTTGCGGAGCATCTTGTCGTCGGCGTTGAACGCGCCGAGCAGCGCCGCGAGCGCGGCCGGAATGAACAGCAGCCGGAGTCCCTTGTCCAAACGCATCATGTCATCCCCCGGGCCAGGCGCCCGCAGGCCAGTAATACCAGGCGATCGCAGCCAGCACGAGCCACATGGCGCCTTGCGCTACCCAGCGCCAGTGGCGCTCGCGCTGCACCCCCACGAAGGCCGCGGCGGCCGCGGCCGCCAGGATGCCGAAAAGGCCGGCCGACGCGAGAAGCCCCGCGTATTCCTCGCCGATCTCGGGCTGCCCATGGGCGTTAAAGGCGAATACGATGGCCACCATCGCGAGGACCAGCGCGATCGAGGCGGCGGAGCCCAGCACGACGCCCGTCAGGAAGCCCAAAGGCCGCATTCGTGCATCCCTTGCCGGGGCGTGAAGCCGGTACTTGATACCGCGCCCGCCCGCCCATAGCCTGTCTTGACCGGTTGAGGCCCCCACAGGGGCCACGAGGAGCAGTGTAACAGCCCATGGCACCCTGGCTCAGAGCGCCGACCTCATCAAAGCTCCGGCTGGCGATCGCCTGCGCGGTCGTCGCGGGCGTGTTCATGCTGGCCGGTTCGGGTACCGAGCGCACCTCGCTCGGCCCCGCCATCTCGCCGGCCGTCGCCTCCTCCGGCGAGCTGGTCCCGAGCGAGCGCCACCGGCGCGTCATGCGCCTCGTCTCCGAGGTGGTCGAGCGCCAGCACTATCGCCAGACGCCGCTCGACGACTCGATGTCCTCGCAGATCTTCGAGCAATACCTCGAGGCGCTCGACGGCAACAAGAGCTACCTGCTCGCCTCCGATATCGCCGAGTTCGAACCGCTGCGATTCCAGCTCGACGACGCGATCGAGAAGGCCGACGCCGGGCCTGCGTTCCAGATCTTCACGCGTTTCCAGCAGCGCAATCGCGAGGTGCTGCACTACGCGCTCCAGCTGCTCGACACCGAACCCGACTTCACGCTCGACGAGTCCTTCCGGTTCGACCGCACCGACGCCGGCTGGCCGGCGTCGACGGATGAGCTCCACGAACTCTGGCGCAAGCGCGTCAAGAACGACGCGCTGTCGCTCGTGCTCGCCGGCAAGACCTGGCCCGAAGCGCGTGACGTGCTGCGCAAGCGCTATGAGCGGGTGGGCAAGCGCATCGAGCAGGTCACCGCCGACGACGTCTTCGAGACGTTCATGAACGCCTACTCGCACGTCTACGACCCGCATTCCAACTACCTGTCGCCGCGCAATTCCGAGGAATACAACATCGCGATGAGCCTCTCCTACGAGGGCATCGGCGCCTCGCTGCAGCTCGTGGATGACTACGTCACCATCATGAACGTCCTGCCGGGCGGCTCCGCGGCGGCCTCGACCGAGATCAAGGTCGGCGATCGCATCACGGCCGTCGGCCAGGGCGAAACCGGCGCGTTTACCGACGTCGTCGGCTGGCGCCTCGACGACGTCGTGCAGCTGATCCGCGGCCCGGAAAACACGTTCGTGCGGCTGCAGATCCTGCCGGCCTCGGCCTCACCGGGATCCCAGGAAGCGCATCTCGCGCTGAAGCGCGCGAAGATCACGCTCGAGTCGCAGGCGGCCAAGAAAGAGGTTCACACGCTGCATCGCGGCGACAAGGACCTGAAGGTCGGCGTCATCGAGGTGCCGAGCTTCTACCAGGACTTCCAGGCGCGCATGAAAGGCGATGCCGACTACCGCAGCACGACGCGCGACGTGCACCGGCTGATCGACGAGCTCAAGGCCGAGAAGATCGACTCGCTGGTCATCGACCTGCGCGACAACGGCGGCGGCCACCTGTCTGAGGCGACGAGCCTGGTCGGGCTCTTCGTCGAGCGCGGCCCGGTCGTGCAGCTGCGCGAGTCGAACGGCCGCATCGAGGTGCTCGACGATCCCGAGCCCGGCGCTGCCTGGGAGGGGCCGCTCGTCGTGCTCGTCAACCGGGCGAGCGCCTCTGCGTCGGAGATCTTCGCGGGCGCGATCCAGGACTACCAGCGCGGCCTCGTCGTCGGCCAGCAGACCTATGGCAAGGGTTCAGTGCAGAACCTCTATCCGCTCGACCGCTATGCGCTCGGGCCGAACGCGGGCTTCGGCCAGCTCACCGTGACGATCGGCAAGTACTACCGTGTCACCGGCGACAGCACGCAACACCGCGGTGTCGAGCCGGACATCACCCTGCCCTCGCTGCTCAACACCGACGACATCGGCGAGAGCACGCGCGAGAGCGCGCTGCCCTGGGACCGCATCAACGCCGCGCACTACACGCCGGAACCCGCCGAGCTGCCGGTCGTGTCGATCATTTCGCGCGAACACGAAGAGCGCGTTGCGCACGACCCGGACATCCTTGCCCTGCAGGGCGACGTCGACGAGCTAGCGCACCTGCGCAACCAGAGGGATCTGTCGCTGAACCTCGAAAAGCGCCGGGCCGAGCGCGATGCCATCGACGCCGAGCGCCTCAAGCGCGAAAATGCGCGCCGGGCGGCTCGGGGATTGACGCCGCTCGCGAACATCAGCGCGTTGGATGCTGCCGAGGCACCGGATGCCGTCCTGGATGAAGCTGTCGAAATCGCGGGGGACGCTGTCCAGCTCCCCAAGCTCCAGGAACCGGCCCACCTCAGCTGATTCCCGCCCGATTCTCGCGTTTTCCCCTGACTAATGAGTGACTTAAGTCACTTTGACTGCCTTTAGTGTTATACTTGACTACAACACTAAGGAACCGTAACATAGCGCCACCTGACCGCCTGGAGCCGACCGCGATGCGCACCGAAACCCGAGTTTTCCCGCTCTTTGCAAGGCCCGACCGGTTGCTCCTCGTCGGCCTCATGCTTGCGGCCGCACTTGCGCTCGTCGCCTGCGACCGTGCCAACGGCGACAACGCCAAGGAGGGCAAGGAAGACGTGCCGGCGGTCCCGGTCGAGGTTGCGGCCACCCAGCGCGCCGAAATGGCGGCGATGTACACCGGAACGGCCCCGGTCGAATCCGACCGCAAGGCCCTTGTATTGCCGAAGGTCCAGGGCGAGATCCGCCAGGTGCTTGCGGACGAAGGCCAGCGCGTGCGCGCCGGCCAGCTGCTCGCCCGCCTCGACGGCGACAAGTTGCGCCTGGAGGTCGCGCTCAACGAAGCGACCATGAACAAGCTCGAGCGCGACTACAACCGCAACCTCGAGCTGCAGCAGAAGGGCCTCGTCAGCGCGACCGCGCTCGACAACCTCAAGTATGAGCTCGCGGCCGCGAAGGCGAACTGGGAGCTCGCGCGGCTCCAGCTTTCCTATTGCGATATCCGCTCGCCCATCGACGGCAACGTGACGCAGCGGCTCGACGTCGTGAAGGTCGGCAACACGGTGACGCCGGTCGGCGGCGTGATCGAGAGCGGCCAGAGCGCGCTGTTCGTGATCGAGGACCTCGACACGCTGATGCTGCGCGTCAACGTGCCGGAGCGCGAGCTCGCGAAGCTCGTCGTCGGCCAGCCGGCACAGCTGAGCTTCGACGCCGTGCCGGGCCACGTTTTCCTCGGCACGATTTCGCAGATCAGCCCTTCGGTCAACGCCGAGACTGCGACATTCTCAGTGCGCATCCGCGTCACGCAGGCCGAGGGCCTGCTGCGCCCCGGCATGTTTGCGCGCGTCGCCATCATCTACGAGCGCAAGCCCAATGCCTTGCAGATTCCCCGCACGGCACTGCTGGACGGCGACGGCCCGCCCAAGGTGTTCGTGATCAAGGACGGCAAGGCGGCCGAGCGCGCGGTGAAACTCGGCCTCTCGAACGGCGCCTGGATCGAGGTCACGGATGGCCTCAAGGACGGCGAGCAGGTGGTCGTGGTCGGCCAGGGCGCGGTCAAACCCGGTGCGGCAGTGCGCGTCGTCAACTCGTCGTCGCGCCCGGCGGCCGCCAGGATTCCTGCGGTCGCGGCCGGCTGACCGCGGCGAGCGCGCGATGAAGATCGTCGAGTTCGCCACGCGGCGCCGCGTCACGATCCTGATGGTGACGGTCGCGATCGTCCTGTTCGGCTTCGTGTCGTTGTCGCGCCTGAAGCTGAACCTGCTGCCCGACCTCTCCTACCCGACGCTGACGGTGCGCACGGACCTGCCTGGCGCCGCCCCGCTGGAGCTCGAGACGCTGATCACGCGGCCGATCGAGGAGTCCGTCGGCATCATCCGCAACGTCCGCTCCGTGCGGTCCGTGTCGCGCGCCGGCCAGGCCGACGTGATCCTCGAATTCGCCTGGGGCACGGACATGGACCTCGCGGGCATCGACGTGCGCGAGAAGATCGACCTGCTGCAGCTGCCGCTCGAGGCGAGCCGCCCGATCCTGCTGCGCTTCGATCCCTCGACCGAGCCGGTCATGCGCTACGCGTTCGTCGACACCGACGAGTTCGCCAAGGCGAACGCCGGCGAGACCGGCGGCGTCGAGCGCCTGAAGGGCCTGCGCCGCTTTGCCGACGACCGCCTGAAGCCGGACCTCGAGTCGGTCGACGGCTCGGCTGCCGTCAAGGTGAGCGGTGGCTACGAGGACGAGATCCAGATTTTCGTGGATCAGCAGAAGCTCGCGCAGCTCAACCTGTCGATCGACATCATCTCGCGCAGGCTGCGCGAGGAAAACGTCAATCTCTCGGGCGGCCGCCTCGAACAGGGCACGCAGCGCTTCCTGGTGCGCACGCTCAACGAGTTCAGCTCGGTCCAGCAGATGGCCGACTCCATCATCACGGACGTCGGCGGCAAGCCCGTTTACCTCCGCGACGTCGCGACGGTCACGAGCGGCTACAAGGACCGCGAGGCCATCACGCGCGTCGATGGCCGCGAGTCCGTCGAACTTGCGATCTACAAGGAAGGCGACGCGAATACGGTGCAGCTGGCCTCGGGCATCCGTGCGCGGGTCGAGGAGCTCGGCAAGGTCGTCCCGCCCGGCAGCGAGCTCAAGCTCGTCTACGACCAGTCGAAGTTCATCTCGTCGGCCATCGGCGAGGTGCGCGATGCGGCGCTGATCGGCGGCGTGCTCGCGATCCTCGTGCTTTACCTGTTCCTGCGCGATGCGCGCGCGACTTTCATCACGGGCCTCGCAATCCCGGTCTCGGTGATCGGCACGTTCGTCGCGATGTACATGTTCGACCTGTCGCTCAACATCATGTCGCTCGGCGGCATCGCGCTCGCCGTCGGCATGCTGGTGGACAATGCGGTCGTCGTACTCGAAAACATCGTGCGCCACCGCGAGAGCGGCCTCTCGCGCGTCGAGGCGGCGACCCGCGGGACCAGCGAGGTCGGGACCGCGATCACGGCCGCGACGCTCACCTCGGTCGCCGTGTTCTTCCCGATGGTTTTCATCACCGGCATCGCGGGCCAGCTGTTCCGCGACCAGGCGCTGACCGTCAGTTTCTCGCTGCTGTTCTCGCTGATCGTCGCGATGACGCTCGTGCCGATGCTCGCGGCAGGCAAGCCCGAGTACGCGGTTCCGGACCCCGAGCGCTCGCCGGGCAAGGCCGGTCGCTGGATCGCCAGCGCGCTCGCCTGGAAGCGGCGCATGACGACGAAGGTCTCGGACGGCATGGCCTGGCTCCTCGGCTTTGCCGCGCGACCGACGCAGACCGGCTTCGCCGCGGTACAGCGTGTCTACCTGCCGGCGCTGCGCTGGTCGCTCGAGCACCGCGGGCGCATCGTCGCGGTGTCGGTCGGAGTCCTGCTCGTGACCGCGGCGCTGGTGCCGCGCCTCGGCTCGGAGCTTATCCCGCAGCTCTCGCAAGGCGAGTTCATCGCGGATATCCGGCTGACGCCGGGCACGCCGCTCGAGCAGACGGATCACGCCATGGCGGCGGCCCAGGCGCAGGCCATGGAGCTGCCGGACATCGCGCTCTCCTATGCCGTGACCGGCACGGGCAACCGGCTCGACGCGAGCCCGACGGACGCCGGCGAGAACACGGGACGGCTTTCCGTCACGCTCAAGCACGGCACCGGCCCGCGCGAGGAGCAGGCGGCGATCGATTCGCTCCGCGCCAGGTTCGACGGGCTCGCGGGCGTCCAGTACCAGTTCAGCCGCCCCGCGCTCTTCAACTTCTCCTCCCCGCTCGAAGTCACGATCACCGGCTACGACCTCGACCGGCTGCGCCAGGCCGCCGAACAGGTGCGGCTGCGGATGCAGGCGAGCAAGACATTCAGCGACATCAAGTCGACGGTCGAGTCAGGCAACCCGGAAATACAGATCGTGTTCGACCAGGAACGCGCCGCGCAGCTCGGCCTCACCGTCCGCGAGCTGGCCGACCGCGTGGTCGCGAGCGTGCGCGGCGACGTCGCGACGCGCTACAAGCTGCGCGAGAAGAAGATCGACGTGCTGGTCAGGAGCGTCGACACGCGCGCCTCCTCGGTCGAGGAGATCCGCCAGCTCATCGTGAACCCCGGCAGCGAGCGCGCGCTCCCCCTCTCGGCGGTCGCGGATGTCACGGTCGCGACCGGACCGGCGGAGATCCGGCGTACCCGGCAGCAGCGCGTCGCGATCGTGTCCGCAAACCTCTCCGCGGGCGACCTCGGCTCGGCCGTCGCGGAACTCAAGACCATCGTCAGCGCCGTCGAGATGCCGGTCGGCGTGACCGCCGCTGTCAGCGGCCAGAGCGACGACATGAAGGAGTCGTTCCGCTCGCTGCAATTCACGATGCTGCTCGCGATTTTCCTCGTCTACCTGGTCATGGCCTCGCAGTTCGAGTCGCTGCTGCACCCGTTCGTGATCCTGCTGACGATCCCGCTCGCGCTCGTCGGGTCGGTCTGGGCCATGTTCCTGACCGGGACGACGGTCAACGTGGTCGCATACATCGGCCTCATCATGCTGGCGGGCATCGTGGTCAACCAGTCGATCGTGCTGATCGACGCGGTCAACCAGGCGCGCGAACGCGGGGTCGCGAAGCACGACGCGATCATCGAGGCGGCGCGGCTGAGGCTGAGGCCCATCATCATCACGAAGCTCACCACGATCCTGGGGCTGCTCCCGATGGCCATCGGGATCGGCGAGGGCGCCGAGATCAGGAAGCCCATGGCGATTACCGTCATCGGCGGCGTCGCGGTCGCGAGCTTCTTCACGCTGCTCGTGATCCCCGTCGTCTATTCGCTGCTCGACCGGAAGAAATTCCACCCGGCCCGCGCGGGCGCCCTGCCGCGCGTCGCGCCGGAGCACGGCGGAGGCTGAGATGTTCCACACGCGGTTCGCGCTTCGCCGGCCCGTCACCACGCTGATGACATTCATCGCCATCGCGATGATCGGCGTCATCGCGACCTGGTTCCTGCCGCTCGAGCTGTTCCCGGACATCCGCTTCCCCGGCATCCAGATCACGATCCCCTACGCCGGCTCGACGCCCGAGGAAGTCGAGCAGCTCATCACGCGCCCGGCCGAGGAAGCGATCGCGACGCTTTCCGGGATCAAGGAGATCCGCTCGACCTCCTCCGAGACCGGCGCCCAGCTCGTCGTGTTCTTCCAGTGGGAACGCGACCCGTCGGCGGTCGGCTTCGAGGTGCGCACCAAGCTCGAGTCGATCCGCCACGAGTTCCCGCCGAGCGCGAACCGCATCCTGACGCAGATGTTCGCCGCGGGCGACGACCGGGTGCTCGCGGTGCGCATCTCGAGTGAGGAGGACCTCACGCGACAGTACGACACGCTCGACCGCTACCTCAAGAAGCCTCTCGAGCGGCTCGATGGCGTCGCGCGCGTCTCGCTCGAAGGCGTCGAGCCGCTCGAGCTGCGGATCCTGGTCGACCCCGTCCGCCTCGCCGCCTACGGCGTCGACATCGCGCGCCTGCGCGACTCGCTCGAAGGGGCGAATTTCTCGGTCAGCGCGGGCGAGGTGACGGGCGGCGCGCAACGCTTCCTGGTGCGCCCGATCGGCGAGTTCCGGACGATCGACGACGTGCGCAACTTCATCGTGACGGGCAATGTCCGCCTGCACGACATCGCGGACGTCAACATGGTGACGCCGGACCTGACGGTCGGCCGTCACCTGAACGGCCGCCCGGGCGTCGGCCTCGACGTGTTCAAGTCGACCGGCGCGAACATCGTGGACGTCGCCGACCGCGTGATGGCCGTCGTCGAGGAACAGCGCAAGCTTCCGCAGCTGCAGGGCATCCAGATCATCGTCCTGCAGAACCAGTCCGAGAACATCCGGACCTCGCTGACCGACCTGCGCAATGCCGGCCTCATCGGCGCCGGCCTCGCGCTCATCGTGCTGTTCCTGTTCCTGCGCGACTGGCCGACGACGCTGATCGTGGGCCTCGCGGTGCCGTTCTCGCTGCTGATCACGGTCGCCGCGATGTATTTCCTCGGCTTCTCGCTCAACATCCTGACGATGATGGGCATGCTGCTCGCGATCGGGCTGCTGGTCGACAACGCGGTGGTCGTGACCGAGAGCATCTTCCGCCACCGCCAGGTGCCCGGGGCGGATGCACTCGACTCGACGCTGTCGGGCGTGAGCGAAGTCGGCCTCGCCGTGCTCGCCGGCACGCTTTCGACCGTCATCGTGTTCCTGCCGATCATCTTCGGCAAGGAGAGCGAGATCTCGATCTTCATGGTCCACGTCGCGGTGCCGATCGTGGTCGCGATGCTCGCTTCGCTCCTCGTCGCCCAGACGATCATCCCGACATTGACCGCGCGCTTTCCGCCGCCGCCCGCGATCAAGGCCGGCTCGTACTTTGCGAAGGTCCAGGGATGGTACCTGCAGCGGCTCGACTGGATGTTCAGCCACAAGTGGTGGAGCGCGCTGTTCGTCGTCCTGACCGTACTCTCGCCGGTTCCGCTGTTCGCGACCGGCCTCGTAAAGATGGACATGTTCCCGCAGGACGCCTCGGACCGCCTTTACCTCCCGTTCCACATCGAGGGGACCTATCCGCTCGCGCGGGTCGAGGAAGCCGTCACGCGCGTGGAGACGTACCTCGAGGCCAACAAGGAGCGTTTCGGCATCGACCTCATCTACAGCCATTTCGAGCCCGACGACGCCTCGAGCGTCATCCGGCTGAAGCCGAAGGACCAGCTGCCGATGAAGCCGCGCGACCTCATGAAGGAGATCGAGAAGGGCCTGCCCGAGATCATCATCGGCAAGCCGAGCTTCCGCTTCGACGAGGACATGAGCCAGACCGGCTCGTTCAGCATGCGCCTGACGGGCGAATCCACCGAGGAGCTCGTGGCGCTCGCGCACACCGTCGTCCTGCGCCTGCGCGACGTGAAGGGATTCGACTCGGTGCGCACGACGGCCAAGGCCGGAGAGCACGAGATCCAGGTCATGGTGGACCGTGAGCGCGCCGCACGCCTCGGGCTCTCGCCGCAAGCCGTGGCGCAGACCATCGCCGTCGCGATGCGCGGCGACCCGTTGAAGGAATTCCGCGCGGACGACCGGGAAGTCCAGATGCGGCTCGCCTTCCGGGCGGACAACCGGCAGACCCTGGAGGACCTGGCCGCGACACCGCTCTACCTGCCGGACGGCACCCGCAGCAGCCTCGGCGCGGTCGCCAATTTCCGGATCGACCAGACCGCGCGAACGATCGACCGCGTCGACCGCCTCACGTCGGTCGTCATCGAGGGCATCCTCTCGGAGAAGGCCTCGCTCGACGACGTCAAGAAGGGCGTCGAGGCGGTCATGAAGGAATTCCCGCTGCCGCCGGGCGTCGGCTGGCAGTACGGACGCAGCGTCGAAGACAGCGACGACACGGCGCAGACGATGCAGACGAACATACTGCTCGCGGTCGCCCTGATCTTCCTCGTGATGGCGTCGCTGTTCGAGTCCCTGCTCTACCCGATCTCGATCCTCACGTCGATCGTGTTCGCGATCGTCGGCGTGTTCTGGGGGCTCGCGATCACGCAGACCTCGGTCTCATTCATGGCGATGCTCGGGATCATGATCCTGATCGGCGTGATCGTGAACATCGGCATCGTGCTGATCGCGCACGTGATCGACCTGCGCAAGGAGGGCATGAGCCGCCATGAGGCGATCATCGAGGCTGCACGGCACCGCCTGCGTCCGATCCTGATGACGACCGTGGTGACGCTGCTGGCGATGCTGCCGCTCGCGATCGGGCACACCCAGATCGGCGGCGACGGCCCCGCGTACTACCCGATGGCCCGCGCCCTGATGTCCGGGCTCTTCTTCGGCTCGGTGACGTCGCTGTTCTTCGTGCCGTTGTTCTACGTGTGGCTCGACGACCTGAACAACTGGCGCCAGCGCATCAAGCTGTTTTCGCGGAGGGGTGAGCCGGCGACGGAAACGCCCTGAGGCAGGGCGCGCGGAATCAGCGCAGCAGGACCTTGTAGACGTCCCAGTAGTCATCGACGAGCACGTTCGCGTCCGGCACGCCGCCGCTCGCGGCAGGCGGCAGCGAGGCCGGCTGCGGCACCGTCTCGTTGGCGTTCCGCCAGGTCGCGCCCGCGGCCATCTTGTCGCCGCGCTTCTTGATCTCCGCCACGAGCCCGTCCTGGGCGTTCACGAGCGCGAGAGCCTGGGCGATCTCGCGCAGGCGTGCGAGGCAGGCATCGAGGTTGCCGTGCTTCGCGCTCTCGACGCTGCGGTTATTGGCGAGCCGGGCGTCCATCGCGAGGCCCGATACGGCGAGCCGCGCAAACAGGTGCTGTGCATAGGCGATCACCGCGAGATTCACGAGTCGGCGACCCTCGATCGAGAGGCCCGGGAATTCCGGCCAGGGTTCCTTCTCGATCGTCCGGTGCGACTCCTGCATGTCCGCGAGCTGGCGCTCCGCGCCGGCGCAGCGCTCGCGCTGCTCGAGGATCTCGACCGCAAGCGCGCGGCGCTTGAAGTAGTGCCAGAACTGCCTGAGCTGCGCCATGCGCGCCTCGCGCTGGGCCATCCGCCCGCGCTCAGCGTCGCTGACTTCCTGGGCCTGGCGCAGGCGCTCGTCGGCGACCTTGAGGCGCTCGGCCCGGTCCTGCTGGAACTCCGCGAGCTGCTGCTTGCGCTGCGCGTCCTGCCGCTCGCGCTTGAGTTCCGCCGCGAACTTCTCGAGCTGCTCACGGCAGGCGCGCCACAGGGCCTTGAGGCCGAAGTGCACGAGTGCATCGAGTCCGCGCTCGGGGCTGCCGAGCTGGACCTCGAGCTGTTCGAGCTGCTGCTGCAGGCGCGTGTTCGCGTTTTCCTGCTGCTTGAGCTTGTTGCGCAGGTTGTGCAGCTGGTCGTCGAGGTCCTGCAGCTCCTTCTTGAGCTCCGCCCGGTTCCAGAACAGCTTGAGCAGCCGCTCCTGCTCGGCGGGATCCGGCTTGCCGATGGAGGGCAGCTTCAACTGCGACCATTTGTCCGGAAGCATGACAGCCATGGCTCGCGCTCAGGCCGCGGGAACCGCGAAGCGGTG
>DATBSX010000190.1:0-7103 GCA_036559565.1 Steroidobacteraceae bacterium
CAGACCCGCCGCGTCGCGGTGGATCGCCATGCGCTCGCGCTCCTCGTCGGCGAGCCGCTGCCGCCCGGGACGGGCGACGGCACGCATCCGATGCGCGCGCAGACATTCGCGAAGGAACTGCCGGCCGGCCTGCCGGCGGAACTGCTCACGCGGCGCCCGGACATCCGCGCCGCCGAACACGCGCTCAAGGCCTCCAATGCGGACATCGGCGCCGCGCGCGCGGCGTTTTTCCCGAGCATCGAGCTGACCGGCTTTTACGGCAACGCC
Source organism: Steroidobacteraceae bacterium (assembly GCA_036559565.1). Taxonomy (GTDB): domain Bacteria; phylum Pseudomonadota; class Gammaproteobacteria; order Steroidobacterales; family Steroidobacteraceae; genus SCUD01. The sequence continues at coordinate 268 of DATBSX010000190.1, forward strand.
AGCGATGACCTGTCCGCGCTGTTCCAGCCCGGCCACGAGCGGTGGAGCTTCATCCCGCAGGTCCGGCTGCCGATCTTCTCGGGCGGGGCGAACCGCGCGGGGCTCGACCTTGCGAACGTCCGCAAGAACATCGAGATCGCGCGCTACGAGCAGTCCATCCAGGTCGCGTTCCGCGAAGTCGCCGACGCGCTCGTCGCGCGCACCACGCTGGAGCAGCAATTGCAGGCCCAGGAAGCGCTGACGCGCGCGGCCGAGGCGAGCTACCGGCTCGCGGACATGCGCTACCGCGGCGGCGTCGACAGCTATCTCGGCGCGTTGATCGCGCAGCGCGACCTGTACGATGCCGAGCGCGCCCTCATCGTCACCCGCCTCGCGACGACCGCGAACCTTGCGCTCCTCTATCGTGCGCTGGGGGGCGGCTGGCAGGAATAGCCCGGCGAGCGAAAGGAACCAACCAGCCGCCAAATTGGACAGCCTGCTTGGATCAACAGTATCGTGCAGCGCTGTCGGACAGGGGGGTGTCGGTTGAGCGTTGATCCAGATGCCAGACGGTGCCGGCCATGAGCGCCGGCGCAACAGCCCTCGTGCCGCTCAGCGCCCTTGATGAGGACGCCTGGGAAGACCTTCTCAGCTTCATCGAAGAACGGCGCGTCATCCCCATCATCGGACCGGAATTGCTGCTGGTCGAAACCGACCAGGGGCCCCGCCTGCTCTATGACTGGCTCGCGGAGAAGCTGGCGCGGCGGCTCGCCGTCGACGTCTCCCAGCTGCCCCAGCCGTACACGCTGAATGACGTCGTGTGCTGGTTCCTGGGCGCGCGCGGCCGGCGCGAAGAAGCGTACGTGCGCCTGCGCGGCATTCTGAAGGATGCGTCCTTCGAGCCGCCGCTCGCGCTGCGCCAGCTCGCCGCGATCCCCGAGTTCGACCTGTTCGTCACGACCACTTTCGACGCGCTGCTGGAGACTGCGATCAACCAGGCCCGGTTCGGCGGCGCGGCGAGCACCGAGGTGCTGGCCTACTCGCCCAATCGCGTCACCGACCTGCCGGCGGAGCGAGACCGCCTGGAGCGGCCGGTCGTGTATCACCTTTTCGGCCGCCTCTCCGCATCGCCCTCCTACGTCATCTCGGACGAGGACCTCCTGGAGTTCATCTGCGCGCTGCAGAGCGAGCACCTCGCGCCCGAAAAGCTGTTCCACGAGCTCGAGCACAATCACCTGCTGTTCATCGGCAGCAATTTCACCAACTGGCTGGCGCGCCTGTTCCTGCGCATGGCCAAGCGCCAGCGGCTCTCGGACCCGCGTGACGTCGGCGAGGTGATGGCCGACGACCACACCAGCGAGGACGAGCGCCTCGTCGCGTTCCTGCAGCAGGTGAGCGTCCGGACCCGCATCTACGTCGGCGCCGAGCGCTTCGTGCACGAGCTGCACGAGCGCCTGTCCGCGCGCCGCAAGCCTGCCGCGGGCACGGGCAGCGGCGCCGGCACGGTCCGCTTTCTCCCGCCGGCACGCGAAATGCCGGACAACGCGGTGTTCATCAGCTATGCGCGCGAGGACCTCGCGGCCGTGCAGCGGCTCAAGGCGGGGCTCGAGGCCGCGGGTGTCACGACCTGGTTCGACATGGAACGGCTCGAGGGCGGCGACGACTACGACCGCAAGATCCAGCGCAACATCGCGCGCTGCTCCTACTTCATCCCGATCGTCTCGGCGGCCACCCAGCGCCGCCAGGAAGCCTACTTCCGCCGCGAATGGAGCTACGCGCTCGACCGCGCGCGCAACATGGCCGACGGCGCCCTGTTCGTGCTGCCGGTGACGATCGACGACACCGACGCCGCCGCCGCGCTGGTGCCGGACCGCTTCAAGGCGCTGCACTTCACCCGGTTGACGGGCGGCGAAGCCACGCCCGAGTTCTCGCAGCGCCTCGCGAACTTCCTGAAGGCACGGCAGCCATGAACGCCGAACCGAAGGACACGGGCTCGACGCCGATCGACGAGCGCCATCCGTGGCTCGGCCTCGATTCCTTCACTGAGGACACGCGCAGCTTTTTTTACGGGCGCGACGAGGAAGTCGCCGAGCTCGGGCGCCGCGTGCAGCGCAAGCTCCTCACCGTGCTGTTCGGCCAGTCCGGGCTCGGAAAGACGTCGATCCTGCGCGCCGGGCTGGTGCCCCGGCTGCGCAGCCACGGCTATTGCCCGATTTACGTCCGCATCGCCTACTCCGCCGACGCCCCCGAGCCCGGCGAACAGATCAAGCAGACCATCCTGCAGACCGCCCGCCACGCCGGCCAGTGGACCCAGGCGGGCGTCGCCGCCGCGGGCGAGTCGCTGTGGGAATTCCTGCACCACCGCGACGACGTGCTGGTGAACGACGCGGGCCAGACGCTCATCCCGCTCCTGATCTTCGACCAGTTCGAGGAAATCTTCACGCTGGCCCAGACCGACGAGGCCGGCCGCGCGCGCGCCGCCCGCTTCATCGACGACCTGGCGGACCTCGTCGAGAACCGCGCGCCCAAGGAACTCGAGGCGAAACTCGAGGCGGACGATGCCACCGCCGAGCGCTTCGACTTCGCGCGCGGCGACTACCGCGTGCTGATCTCGCTGCGCGAGGACTACCTCGCGCCGCTCGAGAGCCTGAAGGCGAAGATGCCGAGCATCACGCAGAATCGACTGCGCCTCGCGCCCATGACCGGCAAGCAGGGCCTCGAGGCCGTGATGGGACCCGGCAAGGGCCTCGTGTCGCAGGAGGTTGCCGAAGCCATCGTCCGCTTCGTGGCCGGCGGCGCGGAGATCGCGAACGCGGAAGTCGAGCCGTCGCTCCTCAGCCTCGTCTGCCGCGAGCTCAACGACACGCGCCTTGCCGAGGGGCGCGCGGAGATCTCGCTCGACCTGCTGGCCGGCTCGCACGACTCCATCCTCAGCAACTTCTACGAGCGCGCGCTGGCGGACCAGCCGGCGTCCGTGCGCCGGATCATCGAAGACGAGCTGCTGACTGAATCAGGATTCCGCGAGAACGTCGCGGAAGAACGGCTGCGCGCGCACTTTACTTCGGCGGGCGCAGCGCCAGAGACCCTCGCGACGCTCGTGAACCGGCGCCTGCTCCGCATCGAGGAGCGGCTCGACGTCCGCCGAGTCGAGCTGACCCACGACGTCCTCTGCGGCGTGGTCAAAGGCAGCCGCAACCTGCGGCACGAGCGCGAAGCGCGCGAGGCCAGCGAGCGGATGCTGGCGGAACAAAGCGACCGGGCCGCCGCCGCGCGCCGCGCGATGATCCGAGCGCGCCAGGTGGCGACGGTCTGCGTCGTCCTCGCCGTCGGCGCGATCGGCGCGGCGATCTTCGCGTATTTCAGCACGCAGCGCGCGAAGCGCGCCGAGGACGTCGCGCAGCAGTCGCGAGTGCAGGCCGAGGCGCTCCTCGGCTATCTCACCGCCAACCTCGCACGCGAACTGGAGAGCACGGGCCGCCTCGACGCGATCGCGAGCCTCGCCAAGCGCGAGATCGACTACTTCCATGGCCTGCCGGAGGAGCTCAAGCGTGCGGAGACGCAGCGCACCGCCGCCCAGGCGCTGGTGCAGTACGCCCGGGCATCACGGCGCCTCGGCAACTTCGACCAGGCCTGGGAAGCGTCCTCGGAAGCGGTCACGATCCTCGAACAGCAGCGCAAGACCGGCGACGAATCCGAGGCGACGATCATCGGCCTCGCGCGGGCGCTCGACGTCCAGGCGCTGATTCTCAACGGCCGGCAGGATTCGCACGCGACGGCCGTGTCGCAGCGCGCCGCCGACGTCATCGGCGCGCTGACGAAGCGCCCTGAAGCGTCGGCGGCCGCCCGCGAGGCCGAAAGCGAGGTCCTGACGACACTGGGCTACCTGCAGGCCAGCGTCGCCGACCCGAAGGCCGTGGCGACCCTTCGAAAGGCCTTGCAACTCGCGACCGAACTCGGGGCGCGCGACGTCACGGACACCTACGTGTCCGCGCTCTACACGGATGCCGGCGCGTGGCTCACTGTCGGACTCCTGATCGAGGGCCGCTACGACGAGGCGCGGGCCGTCGGCGAGGATGCCTCGAAGGTCGCCGACGGGATCCTGGCCCAGCGTCCCGGCGATCGCATCGCGCTCTATGCCCTGGCCCTGATGCAGCAGTCGCTGGGCGATGCGTCAGTGTCGGAGTTGCAGCCGCAGGCAGCGATTGCGCCCTACCTTCGCGCTGCGGTGGTCCAGCAGACGCTGGTCGATTTCGACCCCAAGAACATCGTCGGCCAGAACAACCTGGCCTCCGTCCAGTGGAGCACTTCCGAGGCGTATTGGGCGTTGGGGCAGGTCGACGACGCGCTGGAGATGCTGGACGCTGTCCGCGCCACCGGGCGGATCGCCGGCGAGGGAGGCACCGGGTCGCGCATGGGGCAGCTTCGTATCCTCTCGCACGCCGTCATGCGCAATGCCGATGCGGGCCATTTCGACAAGGCCCGCGACATCGTCGACGAAATCGGCTCGCATATACCTGAGCTCCAGAAAAGCGAACCCAAGGGAAGCCTCGCGGCCCCCTCTGCCGAACTCATGAAGCTCCGGGCGGAATCGAGGATCGCCCTCGCGCGCGGCGACGCACTCGCGGCCCGCAAAATTTGCATGGACATGAATGCGCGGCTCCAGGCGATGCAGGCGACGGGCGAAGCGGACGTGCAATTCAAGAACTCCCACATCTTTATGGCGAACGATGTGAAGGCGCAATCCGAGCTCGCCTTGAAGGATTTCGGGGCCGCCGAGCAGAGTGCCCGGGCGGCACTCACGGCCAAGGAGCACTGGGTTTACGATCCGGCCGGCGACACGCGTGTGAAGGCGGGCGTCTCGACACTCATTGCACTCGCCCTCGTCGGTCAGGGCAAGCCGGCCGAGGCCCGGCAGGTCATCGAGCCGGTCGTGAAGCTGCATCGCGAACTCGCGAGCAAGAACCGCGGGGACGAAATGCAGAAAGTGGAGATGGCTGCAGCGCTTTACGCGCAGGCGCTCGCCGACCCGCAACGCCGCTCAACGCTCCTCAGGGAATCACGGTCATTGCTCGATAGCTTGCCCGGTCCGGTGAAATCGCTCGTTTCGACGCGCACCTGGGCCGATCGCGTCCGCGCGGCGATCGGGGTCAGCGTGCCTTGAGCGGCGCACGCAGCTGACCCGGGGCACCGCTATGTGGAATGCCGTCCGCGTGCTGTTCACGAGCGCCACATCAGACCTCTGCCGCGCATGGCGAAGCCTCGTGGTCACCGACCTCGCGTACAAGTTGCTCGCCTTTGCAATCCTGATGCCCGCAACGAGTTTGCTGTTGTACGCATTACGTGCCGGAACTTCGAACCGCGTCGTCGCGGACGTCGACATCGCGTTCTTCTTTCTCACGACGCCCGTGGGAATAACGACGTTGATCCTGGGCGCTTCGCTGATAGCGGCCATTGCGGCCATCGAGTCTGCGTGCCTGATGGCGATCGGCTTCGGCGCAACAGCGGGCCTGTCTCTCAGTGGAAAAGGCGCGCTGCGATTCGGCGCGGTGCATGCTTTCAGGGTGCTGCGCCTTACCATTCGCGTGGTCCTCTGGGTCCTTGCTGGCCTCGCGCCATTCCTGCTCGCGGGCGGTCTCGTTTATTTCACGCTGCTCCGCGAATACGACATCAACTACTACCTTGCGCAGCATCCACCGCAGTTCTGGGCCGCCGCCGGAATCATCGGCGTCCTCGCGATTGGCCTTCTCTGGCTGTCGGCACGCACGCTCGCCCGCTGGGCCCTGGCGATGCCGCTGCTCCTGTTCGAGAACCTGAACCCGCGGCAAGCACTCGGCGAGAGTGCCAGGCGCTCGACCGGCTCGCGTAGATTGATTCTGGCGACGCTTCTCGCGTGGGCGGCGACCGCTGCACTGTTGGTCGTTGCAGCCGCCCGGTCTGTAGACTTCGTCGGCCGCATCGTGGCGCCGCATCTAACCGGCTCGCTGGCGCTCTGCCTGGTGTTCGTCGCAGCCTGGGCCCTCATCGGCGCCGTCCTGGCCCTGGCCGTCGGCATCTTCAATTTTTCCCTGTTCTCGCTGCTCATTTCGCGCTTGTACCTGCGCATCGGCCGACCGGAATCGCCGGCACCGATGCTCACGCCGTACGCTGCAAAGGGTCAACGCCGGCTTTCGACGCGCGTGATGGCCGGGATTGCGGCGGTCGCGGCGCTGGCCGCCCTCGGGATCGGACTGTTCGCATTCCTGTCCAATCGCGACCCGCGACCGACGCTGGTAATCGCACATCGGGGCTCGTCGGCGATCGCGCCGGAAAACACACTGGCGTCATTTCGACTGGCGGCCGAGCAGCACACGGACTTCATTGAACTGGACGTCCAGGAATCTGCCGACGGCCAGGTCCTCGTCGTGCATGACAGCGACCTGATGAAGGTGGGAGGCAATCCCGCAAAGATCTGGAGCGCCAACGCCGCGACATTGCGTGCAGTCGACATCGGGAGCTTCAAGGATCCGCGCTACTCCGCGGAACGCCTGCCGACGCTGGCCGAGGCGCTTGCTGTCTGCAAGGGTCGTTGTCGCGTCATCGTCGAACTCAAGTCCTATGGCCATGACCAAAAGCTCGAGCAACGCGTCGCAACCATCGTCGAACAGGCCGGCATGGCCGACGCCTGCATCTTCATGTCGCTGGATCTCGCCATGGTGCGAAAGATGAAGGCCCTGCGTCCGTCCTGGCGGGTCGGGTTGCTGGTAGCCAAGGCGATTGGAAACCTGACGGAGCTGAAAGCCGACTTCCTGGCCGTCGAGGCACGCATGGCCAGCGTCGAGTTCGTGCGGCGGGCGCATCGCGCCGGACAGGACGTCTAC
>DATBSX010000191.1:0-5240 GCA_036559565.1 Steroidobacteraceae bacterium
CCTGGCCGGCTGCACCTCGTTCGCCGTCAGCGCGTCGCTGTTCAGGATCCGCACGGCGATCGGGTCGCGCGAGAAGTCCTCGTTCTTGAGCCGCAGGACCTTGAGGCGCGGCGCGACCGTGCTCAGTAGCTTGATCACCGCAAGGGCGGCGTCCGGCGCAGGCACCTTGAACGCGAAGCTCTCGCAGATGAGCCCGGCGATCTCCGCCTGTTGGTCGAGCGCATAGGCGCAGGACACGACGCCGCCCGCGCTGTGGCCGAGCAGGAAGACAGGCAGTCCCGGGGAGCGTGACTTCGCCAGACGTATCACTGAAGCTACGTCGGCGACGTATTCCGCGACGTCATCGATGTAGAAGCGCTCGCCGTCCGACTTGCCGCGCCCGCGCATGTCGAGAGCGAACGGCGCGAGGCCGGCCATCGCAAACTGTCCGGCGGGCCACAGGTACTGCCCGTCATGGGAATTGAAGCCGTGGCATATGACGACGACGGCGCGCGCCTTGCCCACAGGCTTCCAGGAACGCAGGACGACGCAGACGCCACCTGTGCTCTCGATTTTTTCCGTGGTGAGACCGCTGGCAAGGTCGTTGGACATCGGCGCCTCCATCGGTGTGCGCATCGCGCGCTGCTATTCTACAGGCCGGTCATGGTGGCATGAGGCAGGAGCCGGAAATGAGCCGTGATGAGGCCTGGATGCGACGCGCACTCGAACTCGCAGTCCGGGCCGGGGAAGAGGGTGAAGTACCGGTCGGCGCGCTGGTCGTTCAAGGCAACGACGTGGTCGGCGAAGGATGGAATCGCCCCATCGCGGCCCACGACCCGACCGCTCACGCGGAGATCCTGGCCCTTCGGGATGCAGCGGCCCGGGCAGGCGATTACCGGCTCGGCGGCGCGACGCTCTACGTGACGCTCGAGCCCTGCCCGATGTGCGCAGCGGCAATGGCGCACGCGCGCATCGCGCGCCTGGTGTTCGGGGCCTGGGACCCGCGGCAGGGCGCGGCGGGCAGCGCCTTCAACCTCGTTTCGGCCGCGGCGATGAACCACCGGGTCGATGCCTTCGGCGGCGTGCTGTCGGAGGAATGCGGCGAGCTACTGAGGCGCTTTTTCGCCGGCAGGCGTTGAGTCGGGCTCGTCCGCGATCATCCAGCGCAGGAGCTCCGCATAGGTCTGCACGTTGCGGACGAAGCCCACCGGTTCCCAGCCGCGCGCGTAGCCGCGCTTGAGCGTCGTGAAGTAGCGCTCCTGCGCGAGCAGGGGCAGGTTTGCGCGCACGTCGGGCCAGCTGTCGGGATCCTGCCCGCGACGCTGCGTCAGCACGCGCGCATCCTCGAGGTGTCCGTAGCCGACGTTGTACGCGGCAAGCGTCAGCCAGGTGCGGTCCGGCTCCGGAATCCGCTCCGGGATCGTCTGCTCGACCAGGCGGAAGTAGCGTGCGCCGCCGCGGATGCTGTCGCGTGCGTCGGCGCGGTCGTGCACGCCGACCCTTGTCGCGGTTTCCGCCGTGAGCATCATCAGTCCCTGCACGCCGGTCGGCGAGACCGCGGCTTCGTCCCAGCGCGATTCCTGGTAACCGATGGCCGCCAGCAGTCGCCAGTCGATGCCGGACTCGGCGGCTGCTTCCCGGAACCAGCCCTGGTACAACGGCAGCCTCTCGCGCACGCCAGCGACGAATTTCGCGGCATCCACGCGGTCGAAGCGCACGAGCGAGAGCCTGTTGCGCTCCAGGATGTCGGCCAGCCGGCCATTCGCGCCCATGTCGGCAAAGTAACGCTCGACTTCGCGCAGCAGGTCCCCGCCGTGTGGCGACAGGGCCCAGGCAACGGCCTCCGACTCCTCGAGCTTGAAGGCCGGGCGCAGGTCCGGATGAAAATGCCGGCCGAGCGAGAATTCGATCGAGTCGGCGACCGTCACGTCGGCCTCGCCCCGTGCCACGCGATCGAGCAGGTCGAGCGCGTCGCCGTCCTTCACCGTCGTCCACGTCAGGCCCGGGGTCTCCCGTGCGAGGCGCGCGAGGCTCGCGGCGTGCGTCGAGTTCCTGAGCACGACGATCCGCCGGCCGACCAGGTCGGACGGCGTCTTCGGCAGCGCGTCCTCCACGCGATAGACGATGTACTGGTCGATGCGCTGGAACACGGGGCCGAAATGCACGCGGTCATGGCGCGCGTCGCTGGCGACCAGTCCGGCCGCCGCGACGTGCACGCGATTGCGGGCGACGGCAGCGAGCGCGGCCGATGCCGAGCTCGCGAACGAAAGCTCGAGGCGCACGCCGAGGCGGTCCGCAAAATCGCGCGCGAGCTCGTACTCCGGGCCCTCGGGTCCCGCCGCGCCTTCGTAATAGGCGAGGGGACTGTTGCGCGTGATGACCTTGATCGCGCCTTGCATCGCGATCTGCTCGAGCGTGCCGGGCATGCGCGAGCAGGTGCCGAGCATGAGTGCGGCGAGGAACATGGCGGGGACGACGAGCCGGCTGCGAGGCCGCGGCCATTCCGTTGCGGGCGGCGCGGTTTCCGGGTCCATTGTTGTAGAATAGCCGCTCCGGAAGCGGCTGCGATGACGGCGTCCGGAATCCTGCACGGAGAGGTACCGAAGCGGTCATAACGGCACCGACTCGAAATCGGTTGAGGGCATTACGCCCTACGTGGGTTCGAATCCCACCCTCTCCGCCAATTTCCGCACCGCTACACTAGTTGCATGACCGCAAACCCCGCAGGGCGTCCGGCCGATGCCGGGCCGCCGCGACAGGAAATATCGCTGTTGCGCTGGGTCTGGCGCACCTATGTGCGCAACGCGCTCGTGCCGCTCCTCGTCGTCGAGCTGCTGCTCGTCGCCGTCTACCTGGCGAGCCACGCCTGGTCGCTGCGCAAGAACGTGGCTGCCCTTTCCGATGTGGCTCGCCGGGAACTGTCCCGCATCGCGAACGACGAATCGGCCGTCATCGAGCAGCAGCTCGGGCAGGTGGCATCGCTGGCGGAAGTCCTGCGCCTGCAGACAGCGGCCGCATTGGGCCGGACCGCGCTGCACCCTCGCGATCGCGAGCGCCTCCGGCTGCAGCCAAGCGGGGCGCTGACGACCTGGCACGACGACGGAGGCGCGGCAGTGTTCTGGTCATCGCGCACCAAACCGGGTCCTGCCGAGTTCGAACGGCTCGAGCGGTTCGCGACGGTCGATCCGCTGCTGCGCGACGTGACGCTCGCCAATCCCCTCATCGTGCAGTCCTATCTCAATACGCGCGATTCGCTGACTCGCATCTGGCCATGGATCGACGCGGCCGCCGTGTTCGACCCGAAAATCAACGTCGAGGAATTCAACTTCTATTACGAGGCGGATGCCCGCCACAACCCGGCGCGCGCCGTTGTGTGGACCGACGCCTATGTCGATCCCGCCGGCAAGGGCTGGCTCGTGTCGGCCATTGCGCCGGTGTACCGCGGCGACAGGCTCGAGGCCGTGGTCGGCACCGACGTCACGATCGATCGCATCGTGGCCGACGTGCTCGGCCAGGACATTCCATGGCAGGGATTCCTGCTCCTGATCGGCAAGTCGGGCACGCTGCTCGCGCTGCCGCCGCAGGGCGAGCAGCTCCTCCACCTCAAGGAGCTGACCGCGCACGACTACGTCGACGCCATCCGCGCCGACACGTTCAAGCCCGAGGCATTCAACGTCTACCGGCGGGCGGACCTTACGGAGATCGGCAAGCTGCTGCAGACGCAGCCGGCTGGCACCGGTCGACTCGACGGCCCGGAACCGCACCTGATCGCCTGGCAGACCATCCCGTCGGTCGGCTGGAAGCTCATGAGCCTCGTGCCGGAGCAGGCCGTGTTCGGCCCCTCACGCTCGCTGAGCCGGGACCTCGCAGCCATCGGCTGGATCATGCTCGCCGGCCTCGTCGGCTTCTACCTCGTGTTCTTCACTTTTCTCTACCGGCGCGCCCGTGTGCTGAGCCATCGGATCGCGGAGCCGCTGACGCAGATCGAGCGCATGGCGCATCGCATCGCGGTCGGCGAGTACGAGCAGGCCATACCGCAGTTCGACGTCACCGAGTTCCGCCACACGGTCGGTGAGCTGCGGCAACTCGGCCGGTTGCTCGGCGATTCGAACCGGGCGCGCGAGGAGGCCGAATCGCGCCTGACCGAGCGCAACGAGGAACTGTCGACGATCCTCAGCCTGTCGCCCGATGGCCTCGTTTCCTTTGACGCCGCCGGCTGGGTGACCGAAACGAATCCGACCTTTCTCCTGCTGACCGGCTGGTCGCGGGAGGGTCTCATCGGCCTTTCGCGCGGCGCATTCTGGTCACGGCTGGGCGAACTCGGGTCGGCTGGCGAGCCGCCAGCCGGTGTCGCCTCGCTCCTGCGCCTGCTGCGGCCGCGGCCTGCCGTCCTCGAGTGTCGCGTCGTCGGGGCCGGTGGCGGCGCGCAGGTGGCGTATTTCCGCGACATCACGGAAGCCCACGAGCTGGACCGCGCCAAGAGCCGCTTTGTCGCGACCGCCGCGCACGAGCTCAGGACGCCGATCGCCGTGATCACGGGCTATGCCGAGTTCCTGCAGGCGAGTGATCCGCCGCCCGGGCAGCGTGGCGAGATCCTCGACACCATGCGCCGTCACGGCGACCAGATTACGGGCATCGTGTCGGAACTCCTCGACCTCGCACGCATCGAGGCCCGTGCCGGGCGCGACTTCACGATGGTCCGGCAGGCGCTTGCGCCCGTCGTCAATCGCTACATCGACGGTTTGCGCGTCGGCGAGTATGCGCGGGTGCCGACGCTCGAAGGGGACATCGGCGACGCCGAGGTTTTCGTGGACGCGGACAAGTTCTGCCAGGCGCTCGGCAACGTGCTCGCGAATGCCTGCAAGTATTCGCCGACCAGTGAACCGATCGCAGTGCGCCTCGTCGCTGCAGCCCACGAGGCCGGCGTCAGCATTGCCGACCGCGGCGAGGGCATGGATGAAGAGACGCGGCAGCGCATCTTCGAGCGTTTCTACCGCGCGGAATCGACGGCCAGCGTCGCAGGCACCGGGCTCGGCATGAGCATCGTGAAGGAGATCATGGATATTCACGGCGGGCGCATCGAGATCGAGAGCACGCCGGGCGCCGGCACCGTCGTGACGCTGTGGTTGCCGCGGGCCGCGCCACGCGGTTGACGCCCCCGGGAGCCAACCTTACGATGCCCGCCCGGCCTTTCATGGTGGCTCGCGCCGGTTCCTCCGCGACGATCAGCCGTGAACCCCGCCAGGCCCGGAAGGGAGCAA